>DASVVZ010000344.1:0-4437 GCA_036389875.1 Pyrinomonadaceae bacterium | reverse complement strand
TGTCCGTGACATTAGCGTCAGCGCCGCGCTCAAGCAATAGCTGCACAACGTAGGTGTGGCCGCGATTGGCCGCAATCATCAGGGCCGTGCGCCCGGAAGCATCCTTTTCGTTTATGTCCGCGCCCTCTTCAATCAGTGACTGCACCTGAGCCGTGTTGCCCTCGTAGGCAGCTTCAATCAGGGGCATGATGGCGGTGGTCGTGATGGTATCCATGCTGGTTAACCTCTCAAATCAAGTGTGAGCTACGGTCGCCGTATGCGTCCGGCTGCCCGGGGTGAAATTAAACGATTCCGCACGGTTCAGTTGCTGATGTTCTTTGCGGGAGGACGCCGCGATTCCGCGCCTGAGACGATGCGCGTGCGCTCCATCTCTTCCTTAGACTGGTCTGACGCGGAGTGTATGCCTGCGACTCTCAGGCGGAACTCGTCCGGGTTGCTCGCGCCGCGCAGGGCCTCTTCCATGGTGATGAGCCCGGACTGGTATAGATGAAAGAAGGACTGGTCGAAGGTCTGCATGCCGTACTGCGAAGTGCCCGCGGCAATGGCGTCTCGCATCTGCGAGGTCTTCTCCTCATTAACAATGCAGTCTCGTATGAAGCCGGTAGAGCGCATTATCTCAACGGCCGGGACGCGGCCCCCTCCGCGCGCCGAGCGGACAAGCCGCATGGAGATGACGGCCTTAAGGATTCCGGCCAACTGTATGCGAACGCTCTTCTGCTGGTGCGGCGGGAAGGACGAGACTATACGCATGATGGTTTCCGTGGCATCGAGCGTGTGCAGGGTTGACAGCACCAGATGGCCCGTCTCGGCTGCGGTCAGAGCGGTCTCAATCGTCTCGTGGTCGCGCATCTCGCCCACCAGAATCACGTCCGGATCCTGGCGAAGCGCGCCGCGCAGGGCTTCAGCAAACGAGCGCGTGTCGACGTCCACCTCTCTTTGCGTGACGAAGGACTTCCTGTCCTTGTGCAGGAACTCTATGGGATCTTCGATGGTGACTATGTGGCCGCTACGCGTGGAGTTGATGCGGTCTATGATGGCCGCCAGAGTGGTTGATTTCCCGGAGCCCGTAGTCCCCGTCACCAGAATCAGCCCGCGCTGCTCTTCGGCCACCTTCTCAATAACGGGCGGCAGGCTGAGCTCCGTGATGCTGCGCGTGCGGTCGGGAATGACGCGTATGACAATGCCTACGGTTCCGCGCTGCTGAAAGATGTTGGCGCGAAAGCGCCCGAGGCCTGATACGCCGTAGCCTATGTCTACCTCCGAGACCTCCTTGAAGCGCTGCTTCTGCCGGTTGGACATCATGGAAAAGGCCATATCCAGCGTGTCTTCCTGCGTCAGGCGGGGAGAGTCAACGACCGGGCGCAACTCGCCGCCCACGCGCATGAAGGGGAATGAACCGGCCTTTATGTGAAGGTCGGACGCGCCGAACCCGGCGGCAGCTTTCAGCAACTCGTCAACTTTGGACATAGCAGAGAACTCTTGGAAAAAATTGTATTAGCGGAAGGGCGCGGCCCTTACAGATTTGCCAGGTATTTAATGCCGCTCCGGCTGAAAAATATGAAAATGCGTGAAGGCCGGCGGCCTCTTAAGGAGATTTGCTACGGCGGGAAGCACGGCCCGGGAAGCTATAGAGCCGGGCACCGCGCTCGATTTCCATAATAGTCTGTAAGCTAAAGAAAGGTCAACGATTAAATAATGTTGGCCACGCCGTGCGGGGCAGGGCCGAGGTGAAATTGCTGAGGGTGAAGACCTTAAGATTATGGTCTGGAGTCGTGATAAAGAAAGACCGCATCGGGAATCTGTCCGATGCGGTCTTTGTGGTACTCGATTTCAGCCTTTTTGCGTCTTAGTCGGTCGCCACGGCGCGGTAAGTGGACATGGGGTCTGAGTCGGGCTTACCGGACGAGGATTTGGGCTCGGCCATGTCGGCCCTGTGATGGCCGTTGTTGCTCTCAGCGCCCTGCGACTGCTTCATGTGCTCGCGCGCGTAGGTGAGCCAGGGGCCGGGCGCTTCACGCTCGCCGGAGGTAATCTGGAAGAAGACCTCCTGTATGCGGCGAGTGATTTCGCCCCGGCGGCCCGTGCCTATCTGAATCTTGTCAACCGAGCGTATGGGTGTGATTTCGGCTGCCGTGCCTGAGAAGAAAAGCTCGTCCGAGACGTAAAGCGCCGCGCGCTGGATGCCGGTCTCCACTACGGGGATGTTCAGCTCGCGCGCTATCTGTATGACGCTGTCGCGAGTGATGCCCGGAAGGATGGAGCTTGAGAGCGGCGGAGTGATGACTTTGCCGTCGCTGACCACGAAGATGTTCTCGCCCGAGCCTTCGGAGACGAAGCCCCTGTCATCCAGGGCTATGCCTTCCGCGTAGCCGTTCAGGAGCGCTTCCATCTTGATGAGCTGCGAGTTCATGTAGTTCGCGCCCGACTTCGCCATGGCGGGCATCGAGTTCGGCGTCAGACGGTTCCAAGTGGAGACGCAAACGTCCACGCCCTGCTCAAGCGCTTCGTCGCCGAGATATTTGCCCCAGTCCCACGCGCCTATGTAGCAGTCCAGTGGATTCGGGAACGGGTTGACGCCGAAGGCAGGATGCTCTTCGTCCAGGCTGCGGAAGATTATGGGTCGTATGTAGCACTGTTCAAGGCCGCCGCGATTGACCAGCTCGATTGCCGCTTCGTTCAATTGGTCGAGCGTGAGGTCTGTGTCCATGCGGTAAATCTTGGCCGAGTTCAAGAGCCGTTGCATGTGTTCACGCAGGCGGAAGATGGCGGGGCCTCGTTTGGTCGAGTAGCAGCGTATGCCTTCAAAAACGCTCGAGCCGTAATGCAGCACGTGCGACATGACGTGAACGCGCGCATCGTTCCACTTGACCCACTCGCCGTTGTGCCAGACTTCCTGAACAATCTTGGGAGTCTTTATGTCTTTGGCTTTACCATCTTTTGTGAACATCAATGTTTCTCCTTATGATGAAGCTTTTAAGGGGGGAGGTGCCGCAGCGCCGCAACGGCTACAGCTTTAGCTTCGTCAGAAGCGATTGTATCGAGACGCTTCTGCCATTTTTCTAACCTTCTGGCCCTTCGTATAAGTCACAAAATAGCTTAAAGACGCGCACCTTTGCAAGGTAGGCTTGCTTAGAAAAAGGCGCTGGCGTACCATCCTGAATTGCTTTCATCAAAAAACTTTTTCGCTTCCCTCGGATGATGAGCCGTGAGAGTACGGAAGACCACGTACGTTTCTCTTCTAGCCACCTTGCTCGTAATCTCTTTCGTCTCGAATAATTGTCGCATGTTGGAAAAGAATCAAAACACCGGAAATTCCGAAGCCAAAAGGATGGACGCAGCCGCCGTCACGCGCCGCGCCGTCTCCATAGACATGCACGCAGACACCACTCAGCGCATGCTGGACGAAGGCGTGGACATAAACAATCGCCTTGCGGACGGCCACTTCGACGCCGTCAGGATGCGCGAGGGGGGCTTGAGCGCGCAGTTCTTCTCCATCTGGGTCGCGCCTGATCTTTACGGCAGTGGAGGCGCGAGCGCCATACGCCGCGCCGACGAGCAGATTCGCGCCGTGCGCGCCCTGGCCGAAAAGCATCCTGAGACGTGGGAGCTTGCCACCACGGCCGCGGACATTCGCCGCATCAGCCAGGCCGGAAAGCTCTCGGCGCTGATGGGCCTCGAAGGCGCTTACGCGATTGACGAGCGGATTGAGAACGTGGAGCGCTATTACAAGATGGGCGTGCGCTACATGTCCGTCACCTGGAGCGTGAGCCTGCCGTGGGCCGGCTCATCGGGCGACGAAGTGGGACGAAAGCGCGGCCTGAATGATTTCGGCAGGCAGGTCATACGCGAGATGAACCGCCTGGGCATGATGGTTGACGTTTCGCACGTCTCAGACCTTACCTTCTGGGACATCATCAACACTTCTACGAAGCCCGTCATAGCTACGCATTCAAACGCGCGCGGCATAGCGAACGTCGCGCGCAACCTGGACGATGAGATGCTCAAGGCTCTGGCCAAAACCGGCGGCGTAGCCTGCGTCCTCTTCTATCCGGAATTTTTAGAGCCGGGCTGGAGCGAGAAGAAGAAGCGCGTTGACTCGGAGATTGCTTCGCTAGTGCAGAGGGCGTCGGACGAGACTCGCGGCACCGTCGGGCAGAAAAAACTTGCGCGCGACCGCGTTCGCACCGAAGAGTACGCGAAGCGGCTTCCGCGCGTCAGCGTATCTCGCATAGTTGACCACATAGATTACATAGTGAAGCTCATAGGCATAGATCACGTCGGCGTGGGCTCGGACTTCGACGGCGTACAGGCCGTGCCGACGGATTTGACTAACGTCGCGGAGCTTCCCAACCTGACGGCGGAGCTTCTCGGGCGCGGCTATTCCGAAGAAGACATAAGCAAAATCCTCGGCGGCAACATGCTGCGCGTGATGGAAGA
>DASVVZ010000343.1:0-16949 GCA_036389875.1 Pyrinomonadaceae bacterium | reverse complement strand
CTCATCTGGAGAGGCTAAGGAATCACGCGCGCGCGACGCTCGGCATACGGCCCGAGCATATAGAGGTTTCAGTGCGGGAGCGCGACGGGTGGCTGCGTGCCTCCGTTTACGTGACCGAGCTGATGGGCAACGAGACATTCGTCTTCCTGCAACTGGGCGCGGAGAAGATAATAGTGCGTGCGCCCGCAGACTTTCGCGCGGAGCCGGAGACGCCCGCCTTCGTGAGATTTGAGACGAGCAGGCTGGATTTCTTCGACCGGGATTCCGGCGAAGCTTTAAGATGAAAGATAAAAGAGGAGAGTTCAGGATGAAGCTGGCCCTAAACGGTGCTACGACCATGAAGGCCGACCTTGAGACGGACATCAGCGCGGCGTCTCGCGCAGGGTTCGATTACCTTGAGATATGGGCGGCCAAGCTCAGGAAGTTTCTGGAATCGAACACTGCCGGGCGGCTCAAAGAGCTTTTGGACGAGCACGACCTGAAGCCTTACAGCATCAATTCCATAGAGCACATTTCATTCAGAGATGCCGGGCGACACGCGGAGCTTCTGGCCGAATGCGAGGAATTATGCAGCATCGCACAGACAATCGATTGCCCCTACATAGTTGTCGTCCCGAGCCCGCTGCCTGAAGCTAAAAGCCGCGCTCAAGTGATAGATGAATCCGCGCGAGTGCTGGGCGAATTGGCCTCTATCGCAGGGCGGTTCGATGTCTCGCTCGCGTTCGAGTTCCTGGGCCAGCCGCGTTGCAGCGTGCAGACGCTGGAGCTTGCGGACGAGATAGTCAGGGCAACCGCGCGGGCCAATGTAGGTCTCGTCATTGACAGCTTCCATTTCTACGCCGGCGGCTCAAGCATAGAATCAATCGAAGCGCTGGACGCAGACCGCCTCTTTATCTTTCACATCAACGACGCCGAAGAGAGGCCGCGCGGTGAGTTGCAGGACAGCCACAGGCTGCTGCCGGGACTCGGCATCCTGCCGCTAAAGGAGATCGTCGGCGCGCTCCGCCGTATAGGCTACAGCCGCGCGGCGAGCGTGGAGATTTTCCGCCCCGAATACTGGGAGCGTGATCCCTTTGAGCTGGCGCGCGATGCTTTCCTGGCTGCGTCGAACGTAGTTCGCAACTGATAAATACTATGGACAAAATCAGCGTGGGAATCATAGGGGCCGGTTACATAGGCGGAGTTCATGCCTCCGTCCTCATGCGGGACGAGCGCGTGCGGCTGGCAAAGGTTCAGGACATCTCCGAGGTGCGCGCCGGACAACTCGCACGCACGACGGGCGCGAGCATTGCCGCGAGCGCCGAAGAGTTGATTGAGAGCGTGAATGCCGTCTACATCACGACTCCGAATACAAGACACACCGGGCTGGCCGTAGCGGCGGCCGAGGCCGGCAGGCACGTCTTTTGTGAAAAGCCCATGGCGACGAATCCGGGTGACGCGCGACGAGTGCTTGAGGCGTCTAATGGCGGGCGAGGAGTCTTTCAGGTGGGACACAACCGCCGGTTTGCGCCCGTCTACGCCATGCTGCGAAAAATCCTGAAGGAAGAGAGCCGGCCGCATTCCGCGCACGTCAAGATGAATCGCGGCGAGCTTATAAACCCTGAGTGGGTCGGGGACGCGACTGTTACGGGCGGCTTTCTTTACGAGACTACCATTCACATGTTCGACATGATGCGCTTCCTCTTCGGAGAAGTCTCGGAGCTTTCCGCCATAGGCTCGCGCCACGAATACGGCGAAGTCGACGACTTCTCCGTATTGCTCAGGTTCGAGAGCGGCCTGCACGCCACGCTCTGCTCGTCCGCGGACGCAAGCTGGCTCTTTCCGTTCGAGCGCGTGGAGGTCTTCTGCCATCACCAGACGCTCGTCACGCGCGAGATGGAGAGCCTCACCCTGAGCGAAGGACTAACCGGCCAGCACCGCACACACTCCATGCAGCAACTGGCAAAGGAAGAGAAGTGGGGATACGCGCAGGAAGACCGCGCCTTCATAGACGCGATTGTAGCTGGCAGCGAAGCGCCCGTGACCGCACGCGACGGCTTCAAATCGGTCGAGCTTGTGGACGCCTGCTACCGCGCAGTCGAGACGAACACGCGCATTAGCCTCGGCTCTGTGTAAGAAAAGCTGCTGTGAATTGCGTCACCGTGCTCCCAGTCGCAGCCTGAAGCCTGCGCGAAAGAGAAGCGGCGGGCCTATGGTTCTGATGGGCGTGCGGCCGACCGTGTATCTTTGATTGAAGAGGTTTTCGGCGGCGAGGAATGCTTCGAGGCGGCGCGTGATGCGGCGCGAGAGGAACGCGTCCAGCGTAAAGTATGGGCCGAGCGGCAGGAGGTTCTGGTCATCATCAAACTGAGTGCCGGAGGCGCGTCCCTGAAAGGCAGCGGTCAGCAGCGACTCTTTAGAATATCTCGCCTGAAAAGTTAGCTGGTGACGCGCGACCTGTGGGATACGCCTTCCTTCAAGCCCTGTGTTAGCGGGAAATGCCAGAACGGCGGCGTCAACGAAGAGATAGCCTCCCGACAGAGTCCAGTTGTTTGAGAGACGCGCGTCCGCTTCCAGCTCCAGGCCGCGCGAGCGTGTGCGCCCCAGATTCTCGCGTTGCCGCGTGATGAGCCCGGGCTGCGTGCGCAAGGTGACGTTGGCTACGGGCCGCGCGACCTCCATCCAGAACAGGGTGGCGTGCGTGCTTAACCTGTCCTTGAAGAGATAAGCCTGGCCGCCCGCTTCAACGCCCGTCAAACGCTCCGCGCTCAAGCCCTCATTGGCGAGCGTCAGCACATCGCCCACGCGAAAGCTTCTGTACAACTCGTTGAGAGTCGGCGCGCGAAAGGCCCTGTAGATGGAAGCGTTCAGGGAGAGATGATTCGTCAGGCGATAGAGCGCTGAGGCTTGCGGGCTGAAGGCCGTTTCCGTGCGGTCTGGAAAAATGTTCGTGCTGGAATTTACGCCCGCCGCGAGCGGCTGCGCCGACTGAAACGCGTCCGTGTTGCGCCACCTGTCGAGGCGCACGCCGGCTCTGAAGAGAAGTCTCCGGTTCAGGTTGATAAGGTCTTCTACGAAGATACCCAGATTGCTTTGCCGCCCGCCCGCGTCTGTGAGAGAAGCGGCGCGGCCAAACGTGTAAACAATCTCATTGCTTGCGCCCCGGACTTCCTGCGCGTCCACACCGGCCACCAGAGTCTGAAGCGAGCCGAATCCGCGCGACCACTGAAGAGATAAGCCCCTGAATTGTGACGGAGAGCGTTGCAGCCGTGTGAGCGTCTCGCTGTCACGGCCGGCGCTGACGGCTGAAAAGGTCTGGTCGTAAACCTGCGTGCCGCCGTAGGCTCGCAAGGTGAAAGCGCCAGCATTGGTTCGCCGCCAGTCTAAACCTGCGCTCAACTGCCGCGCGTGCGTGCGGTTTATCTGAAGCGGCGTGCCGTTGGTTCGAGCTTCTCCGAAGACGGAGCCGCGAAGAAAGAATCGCCCGCGCTCTTTAAGCTCGCGCGAGAGGCTCAGGTCGAGCGCCGTGCGTCGAACGCCCGCAGGTGTGTCTACTCTCCCGCGCTCGCGCTCTTCTACGAGTATGTAGCCTTCTGTGCTGAACACCTCTGCGGCGACGCTTGCGCTCCACCTGCCCCTGCTGCCCGCAGCGAAGAGAGAGGCTTCTCCCGTCCCAGGGTTTCCGTAAGAGGCTTCGAGTGAAAGAGCGTTTGCGGCGCTCTGCCGCGTGATGAGATTGACTACGCCGCCCAGCGCTGAGCTTCCGTAGAGAGAGCTTGCCCCGCCGCGCAGGACCTCTATGCGCTCTATCGATTCGCGCGGCACGCGCCCCCAGTAGACCCAGCCGCCGAAAGGGTCGTTAAGCGGAATACCGTCCGCCAGCACGAGCGCGCGGCTTGCGCCCGACGGGCCTATGCCGCGCAGGGAGACGCCCTGCGTCGTCGGGTTCGCCGCCCGGCTGCCCGCGCGCCGGAACAGTGTGAACCCCGGCACCTGCCTCAGAGCGTCGTCAATGGTGACGGCTCCGACCTCCGCCACATCGCGGGACGAAAGAATCACAAGGCTGCCCGCCACATCGTTGAGGCGCGTCTCCGTGCGCGTAGCCGTCACCGTCACGGCCTCGGAAAGAGACTCTGGCACGAGGACAATTCTTAAAGGGTTGGAAGTGCTGACAGCATCTTTTAGCTTAACCTCGTTTGGCGCGAATCCGCTCGCTCTAACCAGAATCGTAGCCTCGCCTCGCGCAGCTACGGCGAGCCGGAATTTCCCCTCGTCGTCCGTCGTCACAAACTGCGCTTCGGCCCGCATACTGATTAACACCAGCGCGCCTGCCACGGGCGCGCCCGTTCGGTCAATCACGACGCCTTCCAACTGCGCGGCCTGCGCGCAGGCCTCGCTACAGGTAAAGAGAGATGAGACGAGAGCTACAAGAATCGCAACGGCGCGCGCCGGGGCCAGCCTGCCGATACTGTTGTTGCTGAAGTTCATCCTCTGTCCCCCTTGATGAGCGCTGAGCTTAGCACACGCGGCCCGCACGCAGCATGAAAACCGGGCGTTTGCATTTCCCCACAGTTTGCAAGCAGAATAACCGAAAGTGAAGAATTCAGGCTTCAAAAACAGGCTTCGTATAAAGGAGAATTGAATTCAGACCCCGGGAGCCGGAATTCAGAATAAAGAAGCGGCGAAAGAGCTTCGCATTTATTCTGAGTCCGGAGGCCTGAGGCCTGACCGCTGCTCTTATGCCGATGCTCTCCAATCTACTGCGGTTTCGTCTGGTGGACGAGAAGGGCCGGTCTGCGCGCCTGACAGACCTGGCCGTGGCGCATCTGGAAGGCGATTATCCGCAGGTCACGCGACTGCTCTTTTTTAACGAGGGCGGGGAGAGAAAGTCCCTGGCGTGGCGAGAGGTGCGCTCGATCGAGTGGCGCGCGCGTTTAATACGAGTCCCGGATTTGGAGGCTGGCTCGCCCATGAGCTCGGCCCCGCTCAAAGAGGAAGCGCTGCTTCGCGCAGAGGTGCTGGATGCTCTCGTGCTGGACCTTCAGAATCGCCGCGCCACTCGCGCCAACGACCTTTGCCTTGAGGAAGAGGACAGGCGACTGGTGCTTAGGGCTGCCGACACCAGCATGAGCGCCGTGCTCAGGCGTCTCACTCGCGGGCTCTACAAGCACATGAGCGAGGAGGCTCTCTACGACTGGAAGTACGTGGAGTTCCTGCGCGGCGACCCACAGGCTGCTCGCCACGAGGCGGGCAAGCACCTGCGCATCACGCGCCTGCCGCCCGGCGAGATAGCGCTCCTGACGAACCAGATTCCATATCTTCACGCGGCGGAGCTTTTGATACTGCTTCCAGACCCTCTGGCCGCAGACACGCTGGAATCCATGCTGCCGGAGCGACAGCTACAGGTCTTCGAAGAACTGGACAAAGAACAGGCGACTCGCATCGTCGCGCTGATGGCACCCGATAACGCGGCCGACCTTGTCGGGCGTCTCAACCTGGAAGAGATGCAGTCGCTGCTGCACAAGCTGCCGAAGGACAGGAGCGAGCGCATCATAGACCTTCTGCGTTACCCGGAAGACACTGTGGGCGGGATTATGACGAACGATATGGTGACGGTGCCCAGGAATCTGACCGTCGCGGAGGCGCGCCGATACTTGCGCAAGAAGCTGAAGGGGCCCGACTTCGTCTTCTACGTTTACCCGGTCGAGAGCGAAGAGAGTCAGAAGCTCTGCGGCCTTCTCTCTTTACGCAATCTATTAACGGAGGATGACGACCGGAAGCTGGAAGATATTATGGATCCGTTTGTCTCCACGCTCGACCCGCTCGATTCGGCCGTCAACGCGGCCTACAGAGTGATTGATAGCGGGCTTGCGGCGATGCCCGTTGTCGGGCGCGAGGGAAAGCTCGTAGGCATCGTCCCCGTGGACGTGGCCATAGAACAGATTGCGCCCGAGGGCGGCACACGACAGCTAAGGATTTTCGCATGAGCAGACCTCCGACACCGCAGGGGCTTGAGCCGATAGAGTCGGTCGAATCCGTCACCCTGCCCAGGGGCACGCGGACAGTCCAGAGAGCAGGGCTTCGCATAAACATACGCGGGCGCAGCGTACGCCTGCGCGGCTTGCGCGTGCAGCCCAGGGGGCTGCTTCGCTGGCTGCTGATACTCGGGCCGGGGCTCATCGCCACCTCCGCCGGAAACGACGCGGGCGGCATAGCCACCTACTCTTCAGCCGGAGCAAAGTACGGCTACGACCTGATATGGGTGATGATACTGCTGACCGTCTCTTACGCGGTCGTGCAGGAGATGTGCTCGCGCCTCGGCGCGGCCACGGGGCGCGGGCTGCTCGACTTGATTCGGGAAAGATACGGGCTGGGCTGGGCCACGTTCGCCGTCGTCATCATCCTCGTAGCCAACGGCGGCGTCACGGTCTCAGAGTTCGTAGGCATCAGCGCGGCCGTGGAGCTTCTGGGCATAAACAAGTACATAGTCGTACCCTTGGCCGCGGGGCTTATCTGGTATCTGGTCATCTTCGGCTCCTACAACCGCGTGGAGAAAATCTTTATCCTGATGACGCTGGTTTTCTTCGCCTATCCGGCGGCGGCCTTTATGGCCAAACCCGACTGGGGCGAGGTCGCGCGCGGGGCCTTCGTCCCGTCGATTAGCACAGACCCGGACTACATCTTCATCCTCGTGGGCTTGCTGGGCACAACGCTCACGCCCTACATTCAAATCTTTCAGCAAAGCTCGCTGGTGGAAAAGGGCGTGGCCCGTCGTCACTACAAGAACGAGAGGGTGGACGCCTACTTCGGCGCGTTCTTCTCCAACCTGATGTCCATCTTCATGATTATAGCGACCGCCGCGACGCTACATGCCGTCGGCAAGACCAACATAGAATCGGCCGCCGACGCTGCGCGCGCGCTTGAGCCCGTGGTCGGAAGCTCCGCCAAGCTGCTCTTCGCGGTAGGTCTGCTGGGCGCGTCGCTTCTGGCGGGCGCGATTCTGCCTCTCGCCACGAGCTACGCCATCAGCGAAGCCTTCGGCATACCGAAGGGCGTCAATCTGGATTTCCGCCGGGGCAAAGTCTTCTTCAGCCTCTTCACGGCGCTGATTGTAGTGGGAACTGCGCTGGCGTTGATTCCGAACCTGCCTGTCATTCAGCTACTGGTGGCCGTGCAGGTGCTCAACGGCATACTGCTGCCGATAATTCTGGTCTTCATATTGAAGCTGATTAACGACAAACAGTTGACGGGAGATTTGAAGAACACGCCCCTGTACAACGTGCTGGGCTGGGGAACCTTTGCGATGATAACGACGGCGGTCGTAATCATGCTCGGCAGCCAGATGCTCAAGCTTCTGGGCATCAGCCTCTTCGGCTGAAATAAAAGGTATTAAATAGCTTTCGTGCTGCTTTGTGCGAGCCCATTCTTCTTTATAATCCGTTCGCGCAACGGCCTACAATAGCGCAGCGCCAGCCAGTGCGCGCCGCCTATGAGAACGGCCGCCGCGAGCGCTGTGGATAAATCGACCGCCGTCCTGGCCGTCGGACGCAGCCAGCCGGAGCTGATTTCGGCCGCCGCCCCGGCCAGCGCGAATGCTGCGAAGGGAAGTCCCGAGCGCCGCTTCGTCATGAAGCCGTGCAGGCCGAGCGCGGAGAGCAACACCACCAGGTACGCGGAAAACCCCGTCATCACGCGCAGCAGCTTTTGCCAGTTCGCGTCCCACGCCAGCCCGCAAAGCACAAGGGCGAACAGAAGAGCCAGCAGGCACAGGCTCGCCAGCAGGTCTCTACGCAGGTCTCTACGCATGGCCGCGCCTTCGCCCGCATTCTTTAATTCAAGTCCGTCTTCCATATAGCTTGAGCCTCCAGCGAAGCAGATTGCCTTTTAGACGCCCTGCGCCCGGAATTGTTTCATCCTTCAAAAATTGGCTATATTGAGCCGGGGAGAGAAAGCTCATGCACCGTAGCTTCAGACTCATCTTATCACTTGCCGTCATAGTGGCTTACGCCGCGTCCCTGCCGTCCCAGGAGCGTGATGCGGGCAGAGGCTCTCTGGCGGAGCTGAGGGACAAGCAGAGGGTCTGGCTGATTGTGCGGCGCGGCGCGGTGCTGGATGCGCGCGGCGTGGATGCTTCCGTTATTTCAGAGGCCTACAGGGAAGGCAGCCACCGCCAGGCATTTCCGCGCACGTTCAACCTGATTGCCAGAAAGCTCAACAAGTATATTAAAGAGCACAAGAGCATCTCTGCCGCGCGCAGTCTCTCCGACGCTGATTTCATACTCTTCTTCAACGTGCTGGAGATTCGCAGGCCGCTCGGCACGCCGTACGCTTACGGAGAATTGTTCGTCATCCTCAACACGAAGCCCGCGCCGCGCATCCTCTGGAAGACACGCAACAGCGGAAAGTTCGTGGATGACGCCATCGCCGATTTCATCTCGGAGCTAAAGGCCGTGCGCGGAGAGAAGTAGAAAGAGCCACCCGCCTCAACGCAGAATTTCCCGGCCCCTTTTGATGCATAAAAGCGAAAGGCGGCGAAGCTCCCGTGAGAGCCTCGCCGCCCTATAGAAATTTGCGCTTAGGGAATTCCGACCGAAGATCCTACGTACTTAAGTTTTCTTGACGAACACGCGCTTCATCTGTTGAGTGCCCATAGCGGAGGCTATGTTCAGCTCCACGGTCAGCGTCTTTCCGTCAGCCGAGAGCGTCCACTTGCGAGTAACATCAAGGGCCAATTCACCGTTCGGGGTCTCGAAAGTAACCGCTTCCTTGACATCGAGGCCGTTGCCGTCTGTAGACCACTTGGCGGTTCTTTTGCCCTTACCTTCGGCCCCGCCCGGCCCCTTCTGCGTGAAGTCAGCAGGCTTGCCGTCCAGCGTGTAAACGTCCGTAGTGCTCTGCTCGCCCGTTTCCGTTGTCAGCTTGCTGTCGATGTTGAGCTTGTCGCCGTCCTGCTTGACGACCAGTACCTGATCTTTAATGGCCGGGGGAAGCCCCTCGCTCTTGCTCTTGTCCAAAGTCCACGTGCCGCTAAAGTCCGCCTTGGCGGACGCCCCTGCCAGGCTGAACGCAAAGACCATGGCGGCCACGCCCGCCATCATAAAGTTGCGCTTCATAAACAATCTCCCGAAAAATAGGATTTCACATCAAGGTGAGCCTCGATCAGAGAGCTACTACGGGAAGGATTGTAGGAAAGTTTCAAAAGGTAATGCATAAGCCCGCGATGGAGCATGGATGAATGTAACTCTTTCATTCATCCATGCTCCATCGCGGGCTTATACGCTTTTTCAGGCTCTCTTGAGGTTGCGGACGGGCTGCGCCTTGGGGGACGCGGCCTGTTTGTTCTGGGTAGTTTCGGCATCGCCCTGTGCCGCGCGCAGCTTCTCGGCGCGGGCGGTCATGCGGCGGTCAAGGTCTGCTATCTGCTCGGCCGTCAGGTGATGAATGTTCGGCTGGTTGTGATAGACCTTTGCTCCCGTGACCAGGTCGGACTGCTTGAAGCCAAGCTTTTCTGCCTTCTCGATTAAGTCCTGAACGGTCATCTGCGGCGTGACGAGCGTCAACGGCTGCGGCTTTTCTTCAATCGTCTCGGGCACGATGGGCATCTTTGTGGCCTCTAGCTCAACGTCGTGGCCGTGCTCGCGCTTCATGTGGTCAAGGAAATCTTTGAAGGTAACGTTGCCCGTCATCTCAAAGCCCACTTCGAAGGCGGGGCTGTTCGATTTGACTACCTGGAAGACGCGCATTATCTCGCCGTCGCGCTCCTGCATGGAGACTTCGACCAGCACGTCCACGAAATACTCGAGCCCGGAGGTGGTGCTGAGAAGCACCATGCCGACTTCGTTGGCTTCGCGCTCTTCCTTGCCTTTGGCGGGAATCTGGTCCGTGATGACGACCGATTTGCCGCTCTCTATACAGAGGCGGCGCAGCACACCCTGAAGAACCATCTGGTCTGCCGCCAGCTCTTCCGCCGTTGGCTGCGCTAAGGGGTCGCCCGTGCGCTCGCGGACTGCGGCGATCATCTCAGCGTGCTTGGCGGAAAAGTATGCGGCCCACGAATCAAGCGCAAAGCAGCCGTAGTTCTGCTCGCGGCCTTCGCCGGAAAGCGCCCACTCAATGAATTCCGGCAACTCGTCCGGGTGCTCTATCTCAAGGCCGTCGAAATCAATGCCGACGCCCTTCAGGAGTCTGGTCTTGCGCTCGGTGTCAAACACGCAGAGGCGGCCAAGGCCCGCGTCCGCCATGCTTCGCATAAAACTGCTTTTGCCCGCGCCCGCCGCGCCGCGTACAGCCATCACAAGCCGCTGCTGGCGAGGACGACGACTGAGCGGATTGACTTTAGGTCTGCTGGTTTTCTCCATCATCTTTACCTCATCAGTGTAGTTCCAGCCCTCGGCCGGACATTTACAAAATCAACGACTCATGCGAAAAGGGGGCGAGCCGCTCTCCTTCTTAAATCGCAGGCACTTTAGCACATGAAACACGCTTGTGCAACGATTTTTCACGGATGAAACAAAAGGATATGAGATTTTGGCGGGTAAAAGAGGGATGAAAACTTACAATCTATGCTTTCTCGGGTTCGGGAACGTGGGGCGGGCGCTCGTGCGGCTGCTTGCGGAAAAGCGGGATGAGATGCGCGACCTTTACGGGATAGAGTGGCGCATCACGGGAGTTGCCACTAGGCGCGCGGGCTGGCTGAGCGGCGCGGCCGGCCTGGATGTCGAGACGCTGCTAGACGGCAAGCCCGTCTCGAATGATTCGCCGCCGCGAGATGTTAATGAGTGGCTTCAGGCGGCGCGTGGCGAAGTTCTCTTCGAAACCACGTCGCTCAATCCGCACACGGGACAGCCCGGCATAGAGCACATACGCGCGGGGCTTCTTCACGGCGCTCACGTCATCACTGCCAACAAGGGGCCTGTAGTTCACGCCTTCGAAGAGCTTGAGGCGCTCGCTGCCGGGCAGGGGCGGCGCTTTATGTTTGAGGCGACCGTAGCGGATTGTCTTCCGGTCTTCTCCATGTTCAGGGAATGCCTGCCTGCGGCGCGCATCCTGGGCTTTCGCGCCGTGCTCAATTCCACGACCAGCATCATCATAGAAGAGATGGAGCGCGGGCGCACGTTTGAAGAGGGCGTGCGGCGCGCTCAAGCCCTGGGAGTCACCGAGACAGACCCGTCGTATGACGTGGACGGCTGGGATGCCGCGATAAAGGTCTGCGCCCTGGCGCGGGTGCTGATGGGCGCGCCCCTCAGGCTTGAAGATATAGAGAGGGAGGGGATACGCAATCTGGATTCAGGCGACTTGCAGGCGGCACGCCGTGCAGGCCATTCCGTCAAGCTCATCTCGCGCTGTGTAAGGTCTGACGGCGGGGCCAGTGCGAGCGTGCGCCCGGAACAGGTCTCGCCGGGTGACCCGCTCATCATGACGGGCGGCACGTCGCTGATGATTCACTTCGAGCTGGACGTTTTGCAGGGGCTGACCGTAGCGGCCCACAACCCGAACCTTAAAAGCACCGCTTACGGCCTTCTGGCGGACTTCATCAACGCGGTGAGGGATTGAAGGTCACGCGAGGGGCTTTTCAATCGCTATAACTCTTCAATCATCTGGCGTGCGCGGGCGATGATGCTTTTCTCGCTGGCGAAGGCCAGCATCTCTTCGGCCTTCAGGATTTCGATCCATCGGGCTTCGTTGACTTCCGAGTCGTGCTCGGTTGTCCGGCCGGATTTGTAGCGCAGCAGGAAGAAGTGTACGAACTTGTGAAAGCGCACGCGCTTTTCGCCCGAGCCGGAAAAGTACCAGTACTCTACCGTGTCAATGGGCGCTACCATCTCTGTTTCGAGGCCCGTCTCTTCGCGCACTTCGCGCATGGCCGCCGCTTCGTGCGGCTCGTTCTTTTCGACTATGCCTTTAGGGAGCTGCCATCGCGCCTGCTCGCCGACGGAGATGAGGGCGACGTAAAGCTTGCCGGCGCGCGTGCGAAATACCACGCCTCCGGCCGACACCTGTTCTTTTGTGGGAAAGCTCGTCATGGCTCTTTTGCTTCAACTGCGGGGACGGCCTCTCCGCTCTGCGCGATCTGCTCCATCTCAGCGTGCAGGGATTTGCGCTCTATCAGCAGCCGCAGGTAGAGACCACGATGGCGCAACAGTACGAAGATGGCCTTGAACCAGCCGCGCATGTCATAAAGCTCTTCCATGGAGCGCATGGCCGCGTAGCCTGCGATAATAGTTAGCGGCAAAGCGAGAAGCGCTATACGCCAGCCCCACAGGTAATATGCCGCGCCCGCAGTCACAATCCACGTCAAAGGCATGGCTACAATCGCCACCAGGATTTTTACGGTCGAAGCCGAATCGTCTTCCCCGTGCCGGGTGTAGATGCGGGAGGCCGTGTCGCAAACCATGTAGGCGGGAAAGTGCAGTATGGCGCCGACAAGAGCGAGCGGAAAAAGAAGCGCCAGCAGGAGCGTGCGAAGCAGGAAGTGCTGAAAGACGTACCAGCCCGAGTGGGCCGAGAGCGAAAGGTTTTCCGGCGTGATGCCTATACGGCTCAGCTCCTCTTCGTAGCTCAGTATGCGCGTCCTCAGCCGCTCTATGCGCGGGGCGAGCGTCGTCCCCTGCGTGCGTCTTCGCCACTTGGCCAGCTCCCGCAGGCGATTGAAGGAGGTCGTCAGGGATTGGCGAACATCAAGGCTCTCATAGATGGATGAGAAGAGCTGCTCGGCCTTTGTCACTTCCGCGAGCGCCTCTACGGACTCGACGTTGAGGGTGACTTCGCGCAGTGCATCTTCTATGCGCTTTGATAACTCCTTGACGGCGGGGCGCGGCGGCTGGCCCGTTTCGTCAGGCGCGACTGCCTCGACTTCAAAGCTGTCGCCGAAGCGCAGGAGCGCCTCGCTGCGAAAGGTCGTGGGCGAAGTGTAATAGAGACCTACGGGCTGTATGCGCAGGGTGCTTAGAGCATCCGCGTCCTCCGCGCCACTGGACGAAAGAGCGCCGAGAGCTATGCGAGCCGCGCCCGTCTTAAGCGGCTGAAGCTCCGTCTTGCTGTGCGAGACGCCTTCTGGAAAGAGCGCAATGCAGCGCCCTCGTCTCAGCAGCTCGTGGCAGGCTTCAAAGGTAAGAAGGTTCTGCGAGACGTCTTCGCCCTTGTCTATGCGGCGGTAAACGGGAAGCGATTCCAGGGCGCGCATCAGGTAGCCCAGAACCGGCAGGCGAAAGAGCGTTGACTTCGCCAGGAACGAAACCCTTCGCGGCAGCGCGCAGAAGACCATGGCCGGGTCAATCAGGCCGTTAGGATGATTGAGCACGAAGATGAGCGGCCCGGTCATGGGCACGCGCTCGGCGTTCGAGGTCTCTATGCGACGAAAGAAGAGGCGCAGGGCTATGCTGATGATGGCGTGTATGATGCGCCGGGCGGGCCGCCCCTTCTGGCGCGAGATCATCTCAGGCAAGCGCAGCACCCTGACATCTTCCGTCATCATCAAAGCTCCGACGCGGCTGTGGAAGGGAAATAAGGTTACCAGCGATGATAGGCCGGGTGGCCGGGCTTGACGGCTACGAACGTGCCGCGACACGTCGCGCAGACCTTTCCCTTTGCGACCAGCTCGGCTTCGACCACCGCGCGGTTGTCCTTGGATTCTACGACGCGCGCCGTAAGCTCTATCACCGCGTCCGTGGGCGTAGGGCGCAGAAGCTTTATGCTGTAGTCGGCCGTCACAGTGCAGGGCGGAGTGGAAAGGCCGTCCCGCTTCATTATGTGCCAGGCGGCCGCCCAGTTCGAGTGGCAGTCGAGCAGCGCGCCTATGATGCCGCCGTTGAGCATGCCGGGAAAAGCCTCGTGAAAGCTTTCGGCCCTCCAGTGCGCTACGACCTCCGCCCCTCGCGCGAAGCTGCGTATATGAAGGCCGCGCTCGTTGGCCGGGCCGCAGCCGAAGCAGCTGTTGTGCGGCGCGTACTTTTCCTGAAGACTCTGTTCCGCTATCTGTTCACTCATGCTCATCAAGTATACTCAGAAAAGCCGGGAATAGACTAACTGGATACCGAGAGCCAAAACACGGGCGCATCTTTATGACTAAAAGCAGGTTTCACAGGGTTAAGAAGCTGCGGCGTGAGTTCTACGCGCAGGCTGACACGTTGAGCGTTGCGCGCGAGCTGCTGGGGAAGCGGCTGGTCGTGCCTTCGGTGCCGGGCGGCGAGCGCGTCTCGGGCATCATTGTCGAAACGGAAGCCTACATGGGGCCCGAAGACAAGGGGGCTCATTCCTACAACAACCGTCGCACGGCGCGCACGGAGGTCATGTACAGCGCGGGCGGCGTGGCTTACGTCTACTTCATCTACGGCATGTATTACCAGTTCAACGTGGTGACGAACCGGAGGGACGTGCCGCACGCCGTGCTCGTCAGGGCCGCGGAGCCGGAAGAGGGCCTGGAACTGATGCGCGAAAGAAGGGCGGGCCGAAAGGATACGGAGCTGGCGAGCGGGCCGGGAAAGCTGTGCGTGGCATTCGGCATAGACCGCAGCTACAACGGCGAAGACCTGCGGGGCGAGCGCGTCTGGATTGAGGAGTCGGGGCGCGAAGTCCGGGGTGATGAAATCGCGTCCGGCCCGCGCATCGGCATAGACTACGCGGAAGAATTTGTAGACCGCCCGTGGCGATTCTGGATTAAAGGAAATCCGCACGTGAGCCGCAAGCGCTGAGGCGCAAGAAAACATGCGTGAGGCCGTTCACTTTATGGCATGATGGACGCACACCCTTATAAGAGCGCTTTCAGGCCGTCTCTCTCAAGTGTGAAATTATATTCTCCCGAAACTATCAGGAGTTGAATCTTAGAATGCTTCGTCTTAAATCTCTTGTAGCTTGTCTGCTGCTTTTATCCATTCTCACGAGCCCCTTCGCGCGTGCCGAAGGTGTGAATTTTTCTTCGGCGCAGGCGGACGCCGACAAAAGTCCTAAGGGCCTTCGCTTTCGCCTGAGCGAGGGCGTGGAGCAGTCGGAGAGACCGCAGGCCATGGCTACTCCTGCGACCACGAAAATCTCCGACGCGGAAGTCCAGGGCATATTGAAGCGGCTGCCGCCCGTTAAGGCCGAAGGCGCGGACGAGCAGGATTTCGCCTTGCGTGAAGGCTCGCTTCCGCCGCCGCGCACAGGCAAGACCATCAACGTCTCATTCCCCGCCGCCGAAGATAGAGGGGGTAGGGATGCGTCCGCCAATGCTGCGCCCCTGGAAGTCCTGCGCTTTGCTCCCGAAGGCGAAGTCCCGCTCGCGCCGCAGCTGAGCATCACCTTTTCGCAGCCCATGGTCGCAGTGACTTCGCAGGACGAAGCCGCGGAGGTCGTGCCCGCGCGTCTTAACCCGCAGCCGCCGGGGCGCTGGCGATGGGTCGGAACAAAGACGCTGCTCTTTGTCCCTGAAGGCCGCTTCCCCATGGCCACGCAGTACAGCGTGACGGTTCCGGCTGGGACGAAGGATGCCACCGGACGAACGCTCGCCGCTACGAAGACCTGGGCTTTTGCAACGCCCCCGCCCCAGCTGAAGCGCTCGTACCCGGAGGGAAACTCCGTGACGCGCGACGCTCTGATGTTCCTGGAGTTCGACCAGCGCATAGACCCCGCGGCTGTTTTAAGAACGATAAAAATCGTGGCGGGCGGCGCGAATCTGACGCCGCGTCTAGCCACAGCGGAAGAGATAGAAGCGGACGCGGCCGTGAAGCAGCTCGTCGGCAGTGCCGAGCAGGGGCGCTGGCTAGTCTTTCGCGCGGTTGACAGAAGCGGCGCTGTCAGCACTGCTTTGCCCGGCGATTCTTCCGTAAGCGTGCTCATAGGGCCGGGCACTCCTTCGGCCGAAGGCCCGCGCACGACCGCCAAACAACAGAGCTTCTCGTTCCACACTTACGGAATTTTCCGTGCCGTGCGTGGCGTGTGCTCTTACGGGGGCGAATGCTCGCCCTTCGATACTTGGAGCATAGAGTTCAGCAACCCCTTGGACGAAGCCTCCTTCGATAGCTCGAAGGTTCGCGTGGAGCCGCAGATTGAAGGGATGAAGACAGCCATTTACGGCAACTCCCTGACGATAACCGGGGTCAAGAAGGGGCAGACCGTTTACAGGGTGACTATAGACCGCTCCATCAAAGACCAGTTCGGACAGCAGCTTCAGGGCAACAACACCTTCACCTTCAAAGTAGGCCGCGCGCCGCAGATACTCTACTCCGATGGAGACCTGTTCGGCGTGCTGGACCCTACGGGGCCGCCGCGTCTCTCCATCTACAGCGTCAATTACGACAGGCTGAAGGTAACGCTCTACAGCGTGACCGCGAACGACTGGAATCAGTTTCTCGAATACATGCGCGGCGTCAACAACTACAACACAGACCCGAAGCGCAAGCCGCAGATGCCGGGCCGGCAGGTCTTCTCTAAGCTGGTCAGCGTAGCGTCCAAGCCTGACCAGCTGACGGAAACCGGCATTGATTTATCGCCCGCGCTGGACGGCGGGCTGGGTCATGTCATAGCCGTGGTAGAGCCGCCCACAGTCCAGAAGAATCAGGAGCGGCGGGTCATACAGCGCTGGATGCAGGCGACGAACATAGGGCTTGAAGCTTTTGTCGACAGGACTGACCTGCTCGGCTGGGCCAACTCCCTGAAGGACGGGCGACCCCTGGAAGGCGTCGAGATGACGATTGAGCCCGGCACAGGCTCGAGGGGCACTACGGGCCGCGACGGTCTTGCGCGCCTGGCTCTGCCCGGCAGCGTCACTCAGAAGGGCGTCAACCTGCTCGTGGCGCGTCAGGGTAAAGACGTTGCCATTCTTCCCGAGAACACTTACTGGTGGTCTGGCGACGGAAGCTGGCAGCGCGGAAGCCTGAGCGATTACCTTAGCTGGTACGTCTTTGACGACCGGAAGATGTACCGCCCGAACGAAGAGGTACACATAAAGGGCTGGCTGCGCCGCGTTGGCGGAGGCAAGGAAGGCGATGTCGGGG
>DASVVZ010000342.1:0-8158 GCA_036389875.1 Pyrinomonadaceae bacterium | reverse complement strand
GTGACACAGGGCGTTTATGCTTTGAGCGGCGCGCTGGCTGGACTCGCGGGCGTCATCATGACGGCGCGTCTGGGCTCGGGCCAGCCCGTCGCCGGCGGCGGCTTTGAGTTGGATGCCATCGCGGCGGTGGTCGTGGGCGGAACGCTCCTGACGGGCGGGCAGGGCGGCGTAGGCGCTACCCTTGTCGGCGTCCTGCTCCTCGGAGTGCTCTTTAACATCCTCAATAACGAAGGCGACTGGATAGGCTCGTACTGGCAGGGCGTGCTGCGCGGCATCTTCCTGCTGGCGGTCGTCATCATACAGAACCGCCTCAGCCATCGCAGAGATAGACCTGAGAATTGATAAGCCTTATTGTGTAGAGACGATGACAAAACCGCTCAGATATTCCGTGGCCGCGTGCCAGACAGACATGCCGAATCCGATTGAGCGCCGCGCCATGCGCTCCAACACGGATCGCATGCTGACCATGATTGATTTGGCCGTGGCCGGAAGCGCTCCCTTTCTTCCCGTGCGGCTCGTGGCCTTTCCCGAGTTCGCGCACGCCGCGCCGATTTTTCAGAGCGCCGAAGAGCTGATACGAAAACTGGCCGTTCCCATTCCAAACGAGCACACCGAGCGCCTTGAGCAGAAGGCGCGCGAATACGACATCTACATTCAGAGCGGCACCATGCTTGAAGTGGATAAGCGCTGGCCCGGCACGCTCTTTAACACGACCTGCCTGATCGGCCCCGAAGGCGTCCTTTACAAGTATAGAAAGGTGAACACGTGGATCCCCTACGAAGTTCACTCAAGCCCGCACGACCTTGAAGGCTACGACGAGCCGCTCTTTCCCGTCGCGGAGACAGCCATCGGGCGTATAGGCTGCGCCGTCTGCTACGACTGGCTCTTTCCGGAAGCCATGCGGCAGTTGACCGCCAACGGCGCTGAAGTTCTGGTGCGTGTTTCCGCCTACATGGATCCGTGGGGAGCCACGGAGCCCATGGACTGGTGGACGATTGTGAACCGTTGCCGGGCGCTGGAGAACGTGGCCTACGTGGTGGCTGCGAATCAGGGGGCGAGCCTCAAGCACTATCCGCCCTACTCGTGGCCGGGCGGAAGCCAGGTGATAGATTACGACGGGCGCATACTGGCTCAGGCCAGTCCCGGCCCCGGCGAGCGCATAGTGGTTGCGCCCGTAGACATCACCGCGCTTCGTCATGAACGCGCCACCCGTCGCGGCCATCACATGCTGGCGCACCTTCGCACGGAAGCCTATCCCGTCTATGGCTCTCACCACTACCCGCCGAAGATCGAGGGGGAACGAGAGCCCGCGCCGCTCTCCTATGAGAGAAACAATCTCTTGATTGACGAAGCCAAGCGAAGGCTAGACGAGAAGCAGAACGATTAAAGAGATAAAAGAGAGGGGCTGCGAACCAACACGAAAGGTCACGAACTAGAGCTGATTTTTCGTGTCGTTTCGTGTCAATTCGTGGCTTGTACTATTGCTGCTGCTGCTGTGGCGGCGCTGCTGCTGGTCTTGAGAAAATTATGGGCTCGACGGCGATTACGCCTTTGCCTTCCTGAACGGTGATCGACTGGTTGGGCTTGATGTCCGTGTAGCCTTCCCTTTGACCGCTAGGCCACACAATCTCCAGCGACAGAGTGGTTCCTTCTTCAGGCTTGCCGACGCCCAGAGTGAGCGGCAGCTCGCTTTGCGAGCAATAGCTGGAGCCCGTCTTGACCATACTGAAAACGCGCGCGCCCCTGTTTGTCTTAAGCGTAACTTTCGCGCCTATCCCGTCGCGGTTAGACCTTGCTCCCACAAGCCTGACCCTCAGCAGGTCGTTCTGGTTGGCGTTGTCGTTTCTGAACAGCCGGGCCGGTCCGTTGTTCGCGGTAATCAGCAAATCCAGGTCGCCGTCGTTGTCTATGTCGCCGTAGGCAGCCCCCCGGCCCACCATGGCTCGCTGAAGCGCTCGGCCCACGCGCGTGCTCGTCTCCTCGAACTTCTTCTTGCCCTTGTTGCGAAAGAGGTGCGGCGGCTGAGCGTACTTGACGTTCGGCTGCACTACGCTGATGTCGTCAGAGACGTGACCGTTGGCGGCGAAGATGTCCAGTAACCCGTCCAGGTCGTAGTCGAAGAAGAAGGTCGCGAAGGTCAGAGATTGCGCGGACATCTTTCCTATGCCTGAGCCTGCGGCCTCGTCCGTGAAGAGGCCCGTCCCGTCGTTGCGATAAAGCGCCATGCTCTCGTTCGTGAAATTGCCTATCACGAGGCCCTGCCGGCCAGAGCCATCGTAATCGCCGGCATCCACGCCCATCCCCGCGCGGGCAGTCCCCGCTTCGCTGAATGCCACGCCCGCCGCGAGCGCTTCGTCCGTAAAGGTTCCGTTTCCGTTATTCTTGTAGAGCTTGTTCGGCTCCGTATCATTGGCCACGAACAAGTCCATGTGGCCGTCGCCGTTGTAATCCAGAAGCGCCACGCCAAGGGCCTTGCCGCTGGGGTCGTTGAGGCCGGCGCGCTGCGTCGCGTTCTCAAAGGTTCCGTTGCCGCGATTGCGATAGAGCGTCGAGCTTTGCCCCTTGTAGGCTTGCGGCGTGCAGTAAGACTTGTTCTTGCCGTCCAGCGAACAGTGCTGGTCTTTCTCTACAGACCATTCGACGTAGTTGCAGACGAACAGGTCTAGCTGGCCGTCCGAGTCGTAATCCAGCCACGCGGCGCTGGTGGAAAAGCCAGGGTCGCCGACGCCGGCCTTGGCGGTCGCGTCGGCGAACTTTCCGTTGCCGAGGTTGCGAAAGAGCCGGTTTGCGCCCACGCAGGTGATGTAGATGTCTTCATTCCCGTCATTGTCGTAATCGGCGACCGCCACGCCTATGCCGTACATCTCGAGGGCGAGTCCCGCCTGGCCCGTCACGTCCGCGAAAGTCCCGTCCTTGTTGTTGTGATAAAGGGCCATGAAGGATTTCGCACGCTTGCGTTCGGGCCAGTCCATAGAGTTGACGAGCAGTATGTCCTGCCAGCCGTCATTGTCGTAATCAAGAAAAGCTCCGCCCGCCCCTATGGTCTCGGGCAGGTACTTCTTCCCGAACGCACCGCTATTGTGCTTAAAGCGAATTCCGGCCTGGGCGGTCACGTCCGCGAACTCAATCGGGCCTGTTGGCCTGGGCTGTACCGGCGTGGGCTGAGCCGACTGGGCTACCGATTGCTCCGTGCTCGTCTGCCCGTTGGCCGCAGCCTCCGGTGAAGATTTTTTACAACCCGCCAACAGTAGAATCGCCGCCAGTAAGAGAAAATAGATTACCCTTGTGTGTAACATCTTTACGCTTGTACCATGCCGAAGAAGTAAGAATTGCCGTAATCCGAAAGGTCTTACGCTGTCTATTAAGCCGTCGCTGCGCTCGCGCCACGCTCACGCTTTCGCGCGGTCAGCCATATCTCAACGAGGTTGGCCGTGGGGCCGACCATGAAGAGCGAGTAGTAAGGCGCGTGTACCACCTCGAATAGACGAAGAATCATCTCTACCAGCGCGACCGCGAAAGCCACGGCGCACTGTGCTGGCCTGGAATGCACCGTCGTCTTCGGGTCTGTAATCATAAAGAAGATAAAGAGCTGGTACATGGGGCCTGTAATCGGCGCTATCTCGGCCTGCCACGGATGGCCCGTCAGGTAGCTTCTAAGGAACGCGAAAACGACGAACGAGACGACGTAGGTGGCCGTGATGTGAAACCGCCTCAACCGCCAGATGATAATCGTCCCGAGCGCCCAGATGACTATCATAGGCAAGAGATAATTGCCCCACTGTATGCTCAGGCTCGCAACCGTTTCATGAGCCAGAAAGAGCATGACGCAGATGCCGAAGTTCGACGGGTTCCAGATGTGCCGCCCTCTGATTCTGAGCACGTACTTTGACGTGATGGAAATCATGCCGCACAGGGCGTAGGGCCAGAAGGCTGGCGAGCGCACCAGAATCCCTACGCTGATGCCTGTGATGTAGGCGCTCGCCAGATGCGGCCATCGTCCAGCGAAGATGCGGCTCAGGACAATCTCTGTCAGGAGGCTTGCGAGGATGGCGAGCGCCGTCTTCGGATAGCTTTCAAGCATCCCGAAGGAGAAGTGCCCGGCCAGCAGAATGCAGGTGATGAAGACGGGCGGGATAAAGCGGTTATCCATTGAGAGCCGTCGCCTGCGTCGTCCCTCCGCGCCAGTCTCGACCACAGGAGCCGCGGGCGCGTTCATCATCTCTTGACTCATGCAGGCTCCTTCACCCTGTTGACCTGTCCTATGACGGGATTCTCTATGACCTGGACTTTACCGCCCGGCCAGAGAACTTCGGCGCGAAGGGCCGCCGGATTGCGGCCGAGACCGAAGTGTATGCGGCGCTGATTCTGAGAGCAGAAGCCGTTGCCGCCCGAAACCATTTGAATCTGTTGCTGGCCGTTCCAGTAGAGTTTGACCTGAGCGCCGATCGCCGCCCGATTCGACTGCGTGCCCTCAAGCTCGAAAGCGATCCAGCTGTTTTCCGGCGCGGCCGTGTTCTTATAAACGAGTAGCGGCCCGCGCTGGTTGGCCACGACTACGTCCAGCACGCCCCTGTTCCACAAATCCACCAGAGCGACGGAGCGCCCGTCGAAAGCGTCCGTCACGCCCACGGCCTGCGCCACATCAACGAACCTTCCTGCGCCGTCGTTAATCCAGACCCTCTTCTGCTGGTAGCCGGAGAGGCTGCGCCCCTCCATCGCGGGCCAGTTGGCGGCGTCGGAGATGATAGCCGTGTTGCCGCCCGCCACCTTGGAGAAATCGTACCAGTAGCTCCTGCCCCTGTCGGCGGAGACGTAGCCGTTGACAAGGTAGAGGTCTAATCGTCCGTCGTTGTTCAGGTCGCCGAACTGCGCGCCGAAGCTCCAGCCGCCCAATTCCACGCCCATCTCGCTCGCCAGATTTTCGTAGCGAAGAGAATCGCCCTCAGTTCCTTCTTTGGGAATCCACAGGTTGTTGCCCTGTATGAGCACGCCCTCTTCAGAGATATTCGAGACGTAGATGCTGTATTTGCCCTGATTAAGTATGTCGCCGAAGGCCACGTTCATCCCGCTCTTGGGCGCAAAGCCGACGCCGGTTTGCGCGCCCGCTTCGCGGAACCTCTTGCCGTCCTGATTGAAGAAGAGTTCCGAGACTCCGTAGTCGTTCGCTATGAAGAGATCCGGACGGCCTGTGCCGCGCAGGTCTGCTGCCGCTGCGGCCAGAGCCCAGCGCCGGCTCTGGATGCCCGCGCGCTCGCTCGTCTCTTCAAACCTTCCGTTGCCTGAGTTGCGGAAAAGATATTTGCGCCCGCCGTTCTGAGCGTACTCAAAGCTCTCTGGCATCATGCGCGTGGTCTTGAGGTGCCAGAGGTCAACGTCCTCCGGGTAGTAGCCGCCGACGAAGAGATCCAGCAACCCGTCCGCATCGTAATCGAACCAGATGGCCGTGTTGGCGTTCACCCATACGGGCAGTCCCGCTTCTTCGGTCGCGCGCTTAAAGCCCGTGCCTTTCTCGTTGTGAAAAAGCTCTGGCCGTCCCCACTTGTAGAGGAATAAATCCTCGTAACCGTCGTTGTCGTAATCGCCCCAGACCGCTCCCATCGAAACGCCCGTCCCGGCCTGATTTACATCCGCGACGCCAAGCTCGCCCGCCACGTCCCTGAACTGGCCGTCGCCCATGTTTCTGTAAAGAGCGTTGCGGCTGCCTTCGCCGCTATTGGTGACGTAGATGTCTGGCCAGCCGTCGCGGTCAAAATCGACTATCGAAACGGCTGCGCCCATGGATGCCACCTGCGGCATGATGTGTTCCAGCTTTGCGTCCAGATGCGGGGCCTGGTGCTGAAAGTTTATGCCCGATGCACGGGAGACTTCATCCAGATGAAAGCCGTAGCGGGTGAGCGCCGCCTGAGAATCCACGCGGGATTTAGCAGCTTCCCGGCGGGCCGCCAGCCACTTTATAACGAGCGGCGTCACGAGCAGCGCTATGAAGAAGAGGACAAGCAGGATTCGGGCTTGTGGACTACTGGAGCGCGTCATCTCTCTTTACGGGGCCTCAATGCGTTCTGGAAAACCTCTGGCGTGACGTAGCGTGTGTGGTATGTCTGCCAGTCCGAAGGCGAGCGTCGATAGACCCATTCGTCCTCAAGTCTGCCAGGAGGTGTAGTGTATTCCTGCTTGTCGTGGTAAGGCAAGGGAAGCACGGTTTTCGAGAAAGTAGAGTTGTAATCGCCGTCCTTAATCCACCCGTCGCCTATGATTATGAAGTCGCGCACCCAGCCCGCGGGCGGCAGGGGCGGGGCCGTAAAGCGAAACCTCATCTCGTCGCCCGCGTTCATAATTACGTAACGGTCATCGGCACGCGCAAGCAGTTCCCTCACGTCGCCGAAGCGCGTGTAGTAACCTATAAGGTCTCGCCAGATCTGCTTTGAAGCCGCCAGGCGGTTGTAGTCCGGCACTTCGGGCGAAGACTCGTCCGGGCGATTGATGACCGAGTAGCCGCGATAGTGCAGGTCTGCGACTTCAGGGCTGAGGCGCTTTGTGCGCAGGTCAGTGTCCGGCAATCCTTCGGCCCATTCGAACGAGTCCCAGAAGATTTCAAGATTGGTGCGCAGCCGCACGCGGCGCGGAGTGTTCGGGCGAAAGACTTTTGACAAATCGAAAAGGCATATCTTCCTGCGCCCGGCAGGAAAGCCGAGGTTGGCTTCGGCCACTACCCAGCCGCCGCGCCCGTCAGGCACTTCCAGGCTCAGCGGGTGAGCGCGTACCCCCTCGCCCTGGCTGATGGCGACGTTGATGGAAGAATCGGTCGGGTGCATCCAGCCCTGCGCTATCAGGTAGAGGGGGCCATCCGTCGTCGCTCCGTCGCCTAGCTCAATCTCTACATAATGGTCACGCGTCACGCCCTGGTAAGCGCCGCGCCCGAAGGTGTCAAGATACTTCTCGTCGAGCCTGCTTACAGTCTCTGTCACGTCCCGCCCGGCATCGTCCCACGCGCGTGCAATCCTTTGCGGCGTCCGGGTGGACGTGACGGCCAGCTTGACGGGCGGGATGGCGAAACGCTCGTCAACGAAGATTTCCGTCCCCTCCGGGTGGTCTACGGTCATAAGCTGCAGGTGGTCGTAGTAGTACGTCTCCCAAAGCTCGGCCGTTATCCTGAGGTCATAAAAGCCTTCGCGTGGGGCCAGCTGGTCTCTGCCGATTTTGTACCACTCTTCGGTGGCTTCCACGCGCGCCGTGCCGAGCGTGTTGATGCGAAGCCCAATCGCGGAGCCCCACGGCACGGCGTCCTTTACGAATTTCATCTCACGGCCGTCGAAGGCGAAGAGGAACGGGCACGAGCCCTTCAGTCGCTGCTCCGCAGTGATTGCCTGGTCTGCCTTCAGCTCGAACTCCGCTCGCACGCTGCCGTTGGGCCAGACGATTCTGGCCACGTCCGCGCCCTGTTGTTCTCCGAGGCCGAAGTGAATCAAAGGGCCTGTGATGGGCCGCTTCTGCACGAGCAGCCCGGCGCGTATCTCCATCTCTCCGCCTATGCCGAAGGAGTTGATGCGCTGGTCGCCCACGGCCTGCGCGGCGCGCGGGCGTATGGCCTGCCAGTGATAATTTTTCGAGCCGCGATTCGCAGCTCTGACCGCCTGCCCTTCCGTTAAAAGGCCAAGGAGATCAAGTCTTCCGTCGCCATTCAGGTCTGCGACGTCGGTGACGACAGCAATCTCCGCCGGCTTATCAAGCTTCACGAGCCTGTTCTGCTCATCGCCCAGCCAGATAAGAACATTGACGTAATACCCGGCCGTCGGCAGAGCGCCCGGCGCGACCATCAAGTCAAGCCCGCCGTTGTTGTCCAGGTCGGCTACGCGCAGCCGCACGTGTGCTTCCGAATTGAGCACGCCGCCCACACGCGCAACCTCCGCCGTCTCCCAGCCTCCATCTTTATCGGAGAAGCGCGTGACGGCTCCGTCAGCCTGTATAGCCAGCAGGTCTAAGACGCCGTCCATGTTAAGGTCTGCGACGTTGACGGCTATTACGGAAGCCGCCTGCGACGGAAGTGCGCGCGTGCTGAACTGGCCCGTTCTCTCGTTGCTGAAGACATGAAGCCGACCGGCTTCGTCAATGATGGCTGCTTCCGGGTCTCCGTCTGCATCAAGATCTGCCCACGCGAAGC
>DASVVZ010000341.1:0-3693 GCA_036389875.1 Pyrinomonadaceae bacterium | reverse complement strand
CAGAAGCTTGGCCTGGCGCTCGCTGGCTTTACCAACTACATACACCCGGGCCGCTTGCAGATTGTCGGCCAGAGCGAAATCTGGTTCCTGGGTCAGCTTGAGTCGGAGAAGAGAGCCGAGGCGATTCTACATCTGGAGCTGGAGAGAATCAGCTGCGTGCTCGTGACAAAGGGGCTTGAGCCGCCGCCGGAGCTCGTCGATGCGGCTGACGGCGCGAGCCTGCCGCTCCTGCAAACGCCGCTCGTCAGCTCCATCGCCATAGGCGTCGTGACCGACTATCTGCAGGAGGCACTGGCGCCGCGCGCCGTGCGTCACGGCGTGCTGCTGGACGTCTACGGGCTAGGGGTCTTAATCGAGGGAACTTCAGGCATTGGAAAATCCGAGTGCGCGCTTGATTTAATCTCGCGCGGGCATCGTCTTGTCTCCGACGACGTGATAGAGG
The DNA here is from genome assembly GCA_036389875.1 of Pyrinomonadaceae bacterium. GTDB lineage: Bacteria > Acidobacteriota > Blastocatellia > Pyrinomonadales > Pyrinomonadaceae > JACVRN01. Next base: position 3,251 of record DASVVZ010000341.1, on the reverse strand, counting down.
TCAAGCGTATAGGGACGGACAGGGTCATAGGGAGCGCGCCTGAGCTTCTCAGGGAGCACCTGGAGATACGCGGGCTCGGAATTCTCAACATACGCGACCTGTTCGGGGTCTCCGCCATCAGTTACGCCAAGCCTATAGACCTCTCCATCAAGCTTGAGAGATGGGACAGGGCTGGGGAAGTTGACCGCCTCGGGATCGACCCGCGCTCGACCGACGTGCTGGGCCTGCGCGTGCCGCAGGTTCTTATCCCCGTCAGCCCCGGACGAAATCTTTCGACCCTGGTGGAGACGGCCGTGCGTATTCAACTGCTTCGCTCTCGCGGTTACGACGCCGCGCAGGAATTCGTTGCGCGCCACACGGAGATTCTGGAAAGTAAGCAATGAGCTGTAAGCGAGCCCGGCAGTCGAAAGAACAGCTTTCCATTGCCCGCTCGCCGCTCGCCGCCTTATGGTGAAGAAAAAGGAAGAAGCTGAAACCGCAAGCACGCCGGACGTTGTTATCATCACGGGCCTGAGCGGCTCCGGCATGTCTTCGGCCACGAATGCTTTTGAAGACTTAGGCTATTTCTGCGTCGATAACCTGCCGACCACCATGCTCCAGACCTTTGCGCGGCTCGTACAGCCGGGAGAAGAAAGGGACGCCAGCATAGAGCGCGCGGCGCTTGTCATGAACATAAGAGAGGGACAGTTCCTCTCCGAATTCGGAAAGCAGCTGCGCGCGCTGAGGCGACAGGGCCTTAACGTCTTTGTGCTGTTCCTGGAGGCTTCCGATGAGGTTCTCGCACGCCGCTTTAGCGAGACCCGCCGTCCTCACCCGGCCGACAACGGCCACGGGCTGGTGGAATCCATCCGCGACGAGCGCTCACAAATAGAAGACATAAGGGCGCTCGCTAATCTCATCATAGACACTTCCGAGCATACCGTTCACACGCTCCGACGGCTGCTCATAGAGCGCTTCAGCCCGGAAGCGGGCGGCACGCCCATGCGCGTGCAGGTCGTGAGCTTCGGCCACAAATACGGCAACCCCGGCGCCATGGAATTGCTCTTTGACGTGCGCCACCTGCCAAATCCCTACTTTGTGCCGGAACTGCGTGAGCTGTCGGGCCACGACCGCCGTGTGGTTCAGTACCTTAAGGGAAGGCCGGAGGTTGAGGAAACCCTTCGGCGCTTCCACGAGCTGCTGGAATACCTTCTGCCTCTTTACAAACGCGAGGGAAAGTCGTATGTGACTGTCGGTATAGGCTGCACGGGCGGACGCCACCGCTCCGTGATGATAGCCAACGCGCTTGCGCGCAGGCTTTACCGCTCGGGCTTCGAAGCCACGGCCGCGCACAGGGACGTGAAGAAGGCCAGACGGAAAAAGGTGAGCACTAAGCGGTAAGCGAAGTAGAGCTTTTAACTGCTGACTATCCCATGGAGGAGAGATGACGAAGAGCCCTGAGAAAAAGAGCGGCGAGATTCAAGAGGGCCGCGTGGGGGGCGTGATAGTCACGCACGGGCAGCTTGCAGGCGAGCTGCTGGCGGCGGCCGAGATGATTGTAGGCCCCGTCAAGCACATCACTTCGGTCTCGATCGGCTGGCACGATGACGTAGACCTGGCGCGAAGCGAAATCGAACGCGCCATACAGGGGGTGCAGGAGGGGCGCGGCGTGCTTATTCTGACCGACATGTTCGGCGGAACTCCCACGAACATAGCCTCCATGTTTCTCTCCGAAGGCGAGGTTGAGGTCGTCACGGGCGTTAATCTTCCCATGGTGATAAAGCTGGCGAGCCAGCAGGGCGAGGAGACTCTGGGCGACATCGCGCGCCGCGTTCGCAATCAAGGGCAGGAGGGAATTTATTTGGCGGGCGATCTACTGGCTCCGCAGAAGAGGGGCTGAATGGTCGAGTGTTGCGTGGTCGTAGTCAATCGTCTGGGCCTGCACGCGCGCGCCGCCTCGCAGGTCGTCAGGCTGGCCAGCTCTTTTCAGAGCGCTATCAGGCTGGAGCGCGAAGACGGAAGCGCCGTGGCCGACGCAAAATCTATCCTGAGCGTGTTGATGCTGGCGGCCGCACGCGGCACAAAGCTCCGGGCCACAGCCGAGGGCGTTGATGAAAGGGAGGCTCTGGATAGCTTGTGCGAGCTGTTTGCAGAGGGGTTCGGGGAAGAAGCTGAGAAGTGAGAGAGACTGTTAGAAGAGGTGTAAGGGAAGAGCGCTGGCAGGGCCTGGGCGTCTCGGACGGGATAGTTTTGGGCCGAGTGCTTCGCATTCATAACGGCGCGCGCCACATCTACCGCGCGACGCTGGAAGAATCCGACATTGAGCGAGAGGTGCGCAGGTGGCACGCAGCCGTGCGCCTTGCGCGCCGGCAGCTTCTGAAAATCAAGGAGCTTGCCGAACACGAGCTGGGCACGGAGCACGCCTACATCTTCGACGCGCATCTTCTAATGCTGGAAGACCAGAAGCTGCTGGGAGACGTGGAAAGCTACATCAGGCTTGAGCGTGCCAACGCCGAGTGGGCCGTCAAGGTAGTGGGCGACCGCATACTGGCCGTCTACGCGGAGATTAAGGACGACTATCTGCGCGAGCGCGGCTCCGACATTGAAGACGTGATGCAACGCATTCTAGTGGCTTTAAGCGGAGGGGGGCCTGTCGCTCGAAAGCTGACGGAAGACGCCGTGGTCGTCTCGGAAGATCTGCTGCCGTCCGCCGTGGCCGAGCTTGATTTCAAATACGCTCGCGCGATTGCCACGGACGCGGGCGGCTGGACTTCGCACACCGCCATCATAGCGCGGGGCCTTGGCATCCCGGCCGTCGTCGGCCTGCGCGACTTTTATCGTAAAGCGCGCACTGGCGACCCCGTTGTAGTCGATGCCTTCACCGGCGAGGTCATCCTGCATCCCTCAAAAGAGACGGTGGAGCATTACAAATCTCTTTCCGCAGATACCGCACGCGCAGGGCTCACTGTGACAGAGAGCGCTACGGGGCCGCTCAGGACTGAAGACGGCCTGGAGATTCTGCTGCGGGCTAACCTTGAGCTTCCCGCTGAGTTCGAGGGCGTGGAGAGATACGGGGCGCGAGGCATCGGTCTTTATCGCTCCGAGTTTCTCATGACTTCGCGCGGTCGCATGCCGTCCGAAGACGAGCAGTGCGCAGCTTATGAAGAGATAGCCATGCTGGCGGGTCAGGACGGCGCGACCATCAGGCTCTTTGACCTGGGCGGCGACAAGTCGCACGGCATCTCTTCGGAGGCCGAGCGCAATCCGGCCCT
>DASVVZ010000340.1:0-3349 GCA_036389875.1 Pyrinomonadaceae bacterium | reverse complement strand
GGTGTAAGCTTGTTCGTGAGCAGGGCTCGGCTGGCGACTGTCGCCATCAGTTATAAATGATTGCCCGGAAGCCGAAAGCGTGCTCTTCCGAGCACAGTGCAGGCCGCTCGTCCTCTTCCTCTTCCCGGAGCAGGCGCTTTTCACGCGCAGTGTTTTAAGCCAACTCTCAATCAGGAGAAATCATGAAGATTACGCAACGGCTCGCCGCCATTCTACTTTTAGCGCTTCTCGCATCCATGCCTGCGTCCGGTCAGGAAACGGGCGCGCAGACTGAGCGATTCTCCGTCGGCGGCGTCTCGTTCCAGTATCCGGCCCGTTGGACGCTCACGGATAAGAGCAACGAACATACTCAGCATCTGGTGCTGGAATTGAAGGGCACCGCGGCGCAGATTATGGTGCTGGTCGAGCGGGCCGCTTCGACCCAGCCTGGTCAGCGCTCGCAAGTCCTGCAACTGAGAACGACAGCCTTCGCAGACATTATGACGAAGGAGCTTGAGAAGACCGGCACCACGGTACAGCGCGCTGATGTGACTACGGATGTGGGCGGCGTACCGGCTGACGGGCTCAAGCTGCGCGCCTCACCCGGCAACCAGCCCGGAAGCATAGAGGTCTACTCGTTCGTGCTGGGCGGCAGAATAGTGATGCTCACGTTCCTTCGTCCTGATTCGGACGCGCTGGCGGCGGCCCCTGCATGGTCCGCCGTGCGCTCAAGCCTCCGGGTAAGCGCTGCCAGCGCGCAGGCTTCATCGCAGCGTGACCTGCGCCTTGTAGACGAAAGAACCGTCATCACGCCCAGGCCGTCAGAGAGCCTTTCGTCGGCCCCTTCGTCGGAGAGGTTCGCGGGGCTGGATTACGGCAACGTCAACGGCTCTTCCTACGCGAACAACTTCTTCGGCTTTCGCCTGACGATTCCCTTCGGCTGGCGCGTGCAGGGGCAGGAAGTCAGGGACTTGCTCTCCGAGAAGGGGCGCGAGTCGGTCAAGACGGACAACGCACAGAGGAATGCGCAGATAGACAGCTCCGTCAACAACACCGTCAATCTTCTGACCGTCTTCAAGTACGATGTCGGCTCGACCACCGACTTTAATGCCTCTTTAATCTGCGGCGCCGAATGGCTGTCCCGTTCGATTAGCGCCAATCAGTATCTGCTCAATGCCAAAACTGTGCTGGAGACCTCTTCGCGGCAGGGACAATACGTCTTCAAGCCCTTCGTGACAGAGACGGTCGGGGGCGAAGGCTTCTCCGTCATGGAGCTTCAAACCTCTTCGCTCACACAGAAGTATTATGTCTCTGTCAGGAAAGGCTACGCGCTCTTCTTCATCATGACTTACGCGTCGGATGAGGACGAGGCGGTGCTCAGGCAGGTCATACGCTCCGTCAGGTTTTCTTAAAGGCAGAAGAGTTTCATACGGAATCTCCAATTTGAAATCCAAAAAATTGGCTGAAAAGGCGCGGCCCACCGCTCGCGCCGAAAAGCTAACTGCTCCGGTCATTAATCTTAAAGAGCCGCGCCAGCGCCCCCCGGCTTCCGGCACATCCCTTGCGAAGATAAAAAGATTTCAGGCCGCAGACTGTTCAAGCGTTCTCCTCAGCCTGATGCTCCGACCGGACGTGGTTAATTGGTTTTTTTTATAAGTCGTTTACTTTCCTGTCAGACTTGCGTAAACGACTGCTGTCATGATAGAAGCTAGCTTCTACACTGGGTAGATTTTGCACGCCTCTGGATTAAGAGCACGCATTAAAAAGGTTTTCGGCAGGCTTTAGATTTTCTGCCCGCTCAAGGTGCACGCGCCCGTGGGCTGCGGCTTCAATTCCACTGAACTACAAGCTTCAAGGAGTTCCCCAATAATGGCAAAGATATTACGCTTCTCGCTCGTCACGGTGCTGCTACTGGCGATGAGCGCGCTGGCGTTGGCCCAGTCCTCTACGCAGGGGGCTATCGGCGGCGTCATCACCAACCCTAATAAAGAGGTGGTGCCGGGCGCGACCATTACAGTTCGCAACGTTGAAACGAATAAAGAAAGCACAGCCCAGGCAGACGATGAAGGCCGCTTTCGCATCGTTCAATTAGACCCGGGCAATTACACTATCACAATCGTCGCTTCCGGCTTCGCCAACTTCACCCAGGAAAGGGTGGTGGTTGAGGTCGGTCGTGTGACCACACTGGATGTCCCGCTCTCGGTAGGCCAGGTGTCCGGCACGGTCGAAGTTACTGCCGAAGCTCCGGTCATCAACACCAGCCAGCAGGACTTCTCGACCAACATTAATCAGGTCTCTATCAATGAGCTTCCGATTAACGGAAGGCGCGCTTCGGATTTCGTGCGCCTGACGCCGGGCGTGACGCCCGAAGGCGACTTCGGACTCAACAGCTTTCGCGGCATCTCTTCGCTCTTGAATAACAACACGCTCGACGGAACCGACAACAACAACGGCTTCTTCTCCGAAGAGCGCGGGCGTACACGCATCCAGTACAGCTTCAGCCAGGCTGCCGTGCGCGAGTTTCAGGTGAACACCTCTAACTACTCTGCCGAGTACGGGCGCGCCGCCGGCGGCGTTATCAACACCGTCTCGAAGTCCGGCACGAACGATTTTCGCGGCCAGCTCTTCTATTACATACGCGATAACAGGTGGGGCGCACGCAACCCGTCCGCTACCATCCCTGTGCTTGTCAACGGCACGTTCGTCAACACGGCCATCAAGCCCGATGATCGACGCCAGCAGTTCGGCGGCGCAATCGGCGGCCCGATTGTCCGTGACAAAGCCTTCTTCTTCTTTACCTATGACCAGCAGAAGCGCTCGTTCCCCGTCATCCTGACGACGAGCAACCCCGCGCTTTTGAATCCCGTGACTCTGGCTGCTCCTGCCGCGTGTACTGCCGCCAACGGCAACGCCGCATCCGGCCTGACGACCGAGCAGACGCTCTTCTGCCGTCTGGTAGGCGGCGGACGCACCCTGGCCCAGGCGCAGGCAGCCGTCACCAGTGGCCTGGACTTCCTTCGCAGCCTGACGGGCGCAACGCCCCGCAGGCAGGATCAGCTCATCCTTTTCCCGAAGATTGACTGGAACATCAACCAGAATAACTCCTTCATGGCGAGCTACAACCGCCTGCGTACGGAAGCGCCTAACGGCTTCACTTCCCGCAGCGTTGATACCATTGGCGCCGCCAGCGTCGGCAACGACTTCGTGGAGATTGACTCGTTCACGTCGCGGCTGACGACAACGCTGTCACCGACGCTTCTCAACGAGTTCCGCTTCCAGTTGAGCCACGAGCTTAACCAGTCGATTCTGGGCGACCTGACGGCGGGAGAACAGGCGATTGCCGCAACCGGCAAGACGCTCGTCAATGGCC
>DASVVZ010000339.1:0-5876 GCA_036389875.1 Pyrinomonadaceae bacterium | reverse complement strand
TCTGGACGTTCGAGCCTGACATAGTCTATTCGGCGCTGGAATATCTGATGGCGCGTGTGACGGCCGAGCGCCCTTTCCAGGCTTCAGCCTTCTCCAGAGCCGTGCGCTCCTCGATGCCCAAGGCCACCTCGCTGCAACTGACCGTGAGCGTGACGACGAAGCTTGCGCGACTTTTGCAGGAACAGGCCGGGCGCGAGATAGCCGTCAACCGCATTGCCACAGCCATACGTAACTCGCTTGAGCTGGACAGCGTGCTGCAAACGACGGTCAACGAAGTGGGCCGCGCGCTCAATGCTCAGAACTGCGCTCTGCGCGTCATAGGCGAGGCGGGCAAAGAACCCCTGACGAACTGTTATTTCCGGGACGGCGACGGCGATGAGAATTCAGTTGAAGAGGCGGAGCTGCTGGGCGACCTTGAAGCCTACAGCGTGCGCCTGGCCGGTCGTTTCAAGAACTACGTGCTGGACGGGCGCGGCGACGACCAAACGCAGAATATCCGCCCCGTAGCGGCCGTACCTCTCATCTACCAGGAGCGCTTCATGGGTGTTCTGATGGTGCGCTCGGACGACCCGACGCGTATCTGGCAGGAGACGGAAGTGCTGCTTCTGGGCACGGCGGCAGATCAGGTTACGGTGGCGGTCAATCACGCGCGCCTCTTCGCTCAGATACAGCAGCAGGCTTTGACGGACGGCCTCACCGGCTGCTTCAACCGCCGATTCTTCGAGATGCAGCTGGAGCGCGACATGCACCTGGCGACGCGCATGCGCCAGCCCGTCTCTCTCATACTGCTGGACGTAGACCACTTCAAGAAGGTGAACGATACCTTCGGCCACGACGCGGGCGACGTTGCCCTGCGCCAACTGGCCGAAAGCCTCAGGCAGGAGCTTCGCGGCGTGGACACGGCGGCGCGCTACGGTGGCGAAGAGTTCGCCGTCATACTGCCGCAGGCAGGGGTCGAAGGAGCCATGGCCGTGGCGGAGCGGCTGCGCGCCCGGATAGAGAATACGGAAGTGCCGGGCGTAGGATTCATCACCGCATCTTTCGGCGTGGCTACTTATCCGCTCCACGCCACTTCGCGGGACATGCTCGTCAGCACGGCCGACCGAGCGCTCTACAACGCCAAGAACACCGGGCGCAATCGGGTCTGCACGCCGCAGGTTGAGGGCACGCTCACAGACAGCATGTTCGACTTCGAAGAGCAGATGACGGAAACGGCTGAAGACGGCAGGTCATCAACCGTCGCCGAAAACCTTCAAGAGGTTCCCTTCTCCATTTCTTAACGTAAATTCATAAGACAAAAAGGTCCGCGCACAGCTGATAAGGTTCGCGCCTTCCCGCCCGAAAGCTCCCTTTCCGAATCCGAACAGACGAAAACCGGCCTCCGGCCATTTGTCATCAGGGATGAAAATCGCGCATGATAGCGTTTGATTTCATCCTTTTCTTTTTAGGGCATAGTTGGCGGGACGCGTCTAGGCTTCCCCCTGTTCGTGTTATGAAGGACTTACGGAAATTCGCCAGGTACTTTCGGCCTTATAAGAGCTCGCTGATTATCGGAATACTCTGCATAGTAGCGTCCGTCGCCTTCGGCCTCATGATTCCCTACATAGTAGGGCAAGCCATCGACGACCTGAAGGAGACGGTTACGTGGGCCAAGCTCACGCGCTACGCCTTGAGTTTGCTGGGCGTCAGCCTGCTGAGCGGCACGTTCCTCTTCTTACAGCGCAGAATACTGATAGGCATATCGCGCCACGTAGAGTATGACATCAGACAGGACTTCTATTCTCATCTGGTAGACCAGCCGCTTCTTTTCTTTCAGGAGCACCGTACGGGCGACCTGATGGCGCGCGCAACCAACGACCTCTCGGCCGTGCGCCAACTGGCTGGGCCTATGATTATGTACACGCTGCAAACCTTCTTCGTCGTAATCATAGTCCTGCCCCTCATGTTCACGATAAGCGTGCGTCTGACGCTACTGCTTCTGGTGACGATGCCGCTCGTTTCGCTGACGGTCAAATACTTCGGCCAGCAGGTTCACGTGCGCTTCGAGAAGATTCAGGACTTCTTCGCGCAGATCTCTGCGCGCGCGCAGGAGAATTTTACGGGCGTCAGAGTCGTGCGCGCTTACGCGCAGGAGGGGGCGGAGATTGCCGCCTTCGATTCGCTCAACAACCAGTACGCCGAGCGCAATTTAAGTCTGGTGCGAATCTCCGCCGTCATGAGGCCGCTCATGCAGTTCCTGATCGGCACCGGCTTCGTCCTGATTATCTGGATAGGTGTGCCGCTCACGGTCAACGGCCGGATGACGGTCGGAGAGTTCACGGAGTTCAATCTTTATCTATCGCGCCTGATATGGCCTCTGATAGCGCTCGGCTACGTAGTCAACCTCTACCAGCGAGGCACGGCCAGCCTCAAGCGAATCAACGCCATCATGGCGATCGAGCCGGACGTTAAGGATAGGGATGGCGTAGCGGAAGCTCCGCCGATTCAGGGCCGCATAGAGTTTCAGAATCTTACTTTCCGCTATAACGAGCACTCCGAGGCTGTGCTTCATGATATCAATCTCACGATCGAGGCGGGCCAGACGGTGGCCTTCGTGGGGCGAACCGGAAGCGGCAAGTCAACCTTGATGAACCTGATTCCGCGCCTTCTGGAAGCGCCCGAAGGCTCTGTCCTCATTGACAATCGTTCCGTGCGCGATTACAGGCTGGCGCAGTTGCGCGGCTCAATCGGCTACGTCCCGCAGGAGACCTTTCTCTTCAGCGACACCCTGGCGGAGAACATAGCCTTCGGGGTCGAAAGGGGCGCGCGCCCGGAAATCGAGTGGGCGGCGGAGGTGGCCGGGCTTGCCGAAGACGTGCGTGATTTTCCAGACGGCTACGAGACGCTGGTCGGCGAGCGCGGCATAACGCTCTCCGGCGGACAGAAGCAGCGCACGGCCATCGCACGCGCAGTCATACGCCAGCCGCGCATACTAATACTTGACGATGCGCTATCGAGCGTGGACACCTATACGGAGGAGAAGATTCTCTCGGAGCTTCGCGCAGTGATGCGCGACAGAACCAGCCTCATAGTCTCGCACAGGGTTTCCACCGTTCGCCACGCGGATTCAATCTGCGTGCTGGAAGACGGGCGAATCGTAGAGCGCGGCACACACGAAGAGCTGCTGGCGCGGGGCGGCGAGTACGCGGGACTCTACGAACGGCAGCTTCTGGAGGAAGAGCTGGCTGCGAGCTGAATCCGCCTGCCGTTTATCCCGGAAGGAAGGAGCGACACGTGACGGGCATGAATGAGCCTTCATCAATCGAAAGAACTGTCAGCGCGCGCTACACGTTGCTCCTGACTCTATGGGGCGCGCAGATGATGGCGCTCGTGACCTTCTTTATGCTCGCGCTCTTCGTCTTTGAGCGTAAAGAGAATAGCAATGACACCATGCTCTGGATTATGTCGGCCGTCGGATTGATGCTGGTCGCAGCCTCTTTCCTAATCAAGCAGAAGCTGCTGGCGCTGGCTGTGGAGAAGCAGAGCCCTGCCCACGTCCAGCAGGGGCAGATAGTCGCCACGGCCCTGTGCGAGGCAGCGGCGCTATTGGGTCTGGTCGCACGCGCCGTGACTGGCACGCCCTACTTCTACCTGCCCTTCGCGGTGGCGGCCTTAGGGCTGCTGCTGCACTTTCCAAAGCGAGAAGCTTTGCTGGCAGCGTCTTTCAGGAACAGGATTTAAGAAGAGAGAAGATTTAAGAGAAGAGATGGCAACGGCAGTCAAACAGTTTCACGAAGAAGAGGCCATAGGCAAGACCTATGACTTTCGCGTCGCGCGCAGGCTCCTGCGTTACCTGAAGCCTTATATAGGCTCGCTTGTACCCGCGCTCGTGCTGACGCTGGTGCTGAATCTTCTGGGCATACTTCAGCCCAAGTTCACGCAGTACGCTATTGACTGGTACATCATACCGCGCAGCACTGCGGGCCTTAACCTTTTCGTGCTCGTCTTCCTGCTGGTCAGGCTCTTTCACTTCGTCTTCTCATACTTTCAGGAAGTTCTATTGAACTCCGTGGGCCAGCGCGTCATGTACGACCTCAGGAGCGAGCTTTACCGAAAGCTTCAGGAGCAGGAGGTCTCGTACTACGACCGCAACCCCGTGGGACGCATCATGACGCGCCTGACTTCGGACGTGGACGCGCTCAACGAGCTTTTCACTTCGGGCGTGATCGACCTGCTCGGCGACCTCGTGATGATAGTGGCCATCATGTGCATCATGCTCTGGATGGACGTGCGTTTGACGCTGGTGACGCTGCTGACGGTGCCTATGCTGTTTGCCGCTACGAGCTGGTTCAGGCGCGGAGCCAGGCGCGGCTACGACATGGTGCGAACGCGCCTGGCGCGCATCAACGCCTTCCTGCAGGAGCATCTATCGGGCGCGCAGACCGTGCAGATTTTCAACGCCGAAGGGAAATCCCGCGACCAGTTTCACAACATCAACGACGACCACCGCAACGCCAACATAGAGACCATCTTTTACTACGCGGTCTTCTTCCCGCTGGTAGATTTAATCGGGGCCATAGGCATAGCGCTGATTGTCTGGTACGGCGGCTATCGCATCATGCAGAACACCGAAGGGCTGACGGTGCTCTCGCTGGGCGCGCTCGTGGCCTTCATACAATATTCGCAGCAGCTCTTTCAGCCGATACGCGACATCTCGGACAAGTACAACGTGCTACAGGCGGCGGTCGTGGCCTCGCATCGCATCTTCAAAACTCTCGACCTGCCCATCGCCGTCACTTCGCCCGAAAAGCCTTTGAAGCAGGGGCGCGCACGCGGCCAAATAGAATTTCAGAACGTCTGGTTCGCTTACAAAGAAGAGGACTGGGTCCTGAAGGACGTGTCCTTCGTCGTAGAGCCCGGCCAATCCGTAGCGCTCGTGGGCCACACGGGCTCGGGCAAGACGACCATCACGAACCTGCTCATGCGCTTTTACGACGTGCAGCGCGGGCGCATACTGCTGGACGGCGTGGACGTGCGGGACTGGGATTTGAAGTCCCTGCGCGAGAATTTCGCCGTAGTCCTTCAGGATGTCTTCCTCTTTAGCGGAACCGTCGAGAGCAACATCCGGCTGGGCAATGACAAAATCGCCGAAGAGCGCGTCGTGTGGGCCGCGCGAGAAGTTCACGCAGACCGCTTCATAAGGCGTTTGCCCGAGGGCTACGGGACGGAAGTAAAGGAGCGTGGCGCGGGGCTCTCCGTTGGCCAGAAACAGCTCATCTCGTTCGCGCGCGCACTGGCCTTCGACCCTGCGCTTCTTATCCTGGACGAAGCGACCAGCTCCATAGACACGGAGACCGAACAGCTCATACAGCAGGCCATAGAGCGCGTGCTGGAAGGGCGCACTTCCCTGGTCGTCGCGCACCGCCTCTCCACAGTCCAGCGCGCCAACCGCATCATAGTCCTGCATCACGGCGAGATACGCGAGCAGGGCACGCATCAGGAACTGCTCTCACAGAGAGGCTTCTACTGGCGGCTCTACAAGCTACAATACGCGGACGGCTCGCATGACGGCCAGACCGATTCGACACCCTTCACGGGCCGCCTGCAATACGGAGACTAGAAAAGAGGCGGAAGGCAAAATGCAGAATGCAGAAGTCAGGATGGCTGGGGCCTCTCAACTTCTGCATTCTGATTTATTACTTATCCTTCAGGCGTTTTTGGCTTTGAAGCTGTCGCCGTTCTCTTTCTGCATCTTGTCGGCTTGAGCCTTCAGGTCGTCAACTTCCTTTTTCAGTTTGTCGGCGCGGATTTTTATGTCGGCCTGTTTGTCGCGGAGCGTCCTCTGGCCCTGGCGGCTGGTGTCCTTGCGTGCGTTGGGCAGTTCTTTCAGGGCCGTG
>DASVVZ010000338.1:0-5727 GCA_036389875.1 Pyrinomonadaceae bacterium | reverse complement strand
ATGTTGAGGCCAAAGTAGTGCGGGAAATATTTAGAGGCCATCATCAAACCGAAGCTCGCCCCGCTTAGTATGTAGTTTCTCTTCTTCCCCTTCGGGTCGAACCCGGAAGTCTGCTTCGCGCGCAGGTAAAAGTAGAAGGCGAACAGCATGAAGAAGACCATCAGAGTGTCTTCTTTGGCGATGCGGTTGTAGGTGATGGCGTTGATGCCGAAGGCCCAGAGAGCGGAAGCCAGAAGCGCCGTGCGCCTGTCGAAAAAGGCGGCCGTCAGCAGAAAGAGCGGGATGACCGTGAGCGACCCGAACAACACGTTCGGGAACCTGAGCGCCGCTTCCGCCGGGATTTTCAGAGCGGACGAGTTGTTCCAAAAGCGAGCCGCCTGCATGGAGACGAAGATGAGCGTCTTCATCAGCATGGGATGCTCTGCGTTCGGCGTGATGTCGCCGCGCTCGTAAGCGCGCACGGCTTCCAGCTTATTTATCTCGTCTTCGGCGAACCCTACGGCGCTTAAATTAACTATACGCAGGCCGAAGCCGCAGAGGATGAAGGCTGTCAGTATGAGTACGAGCCACCTGTCGCGCGTGACAGCCGTGAGAGCGTGGCCAGGCTCTTCGGCCTGTAAAGCCGCGTCTGCGTCTCTGGTTTCTACGGAATCTAGCTCGACGGCGCGTGACAAAAGTCCCTCTTCTGAGTATGAGCCCGCGTGCGCTCGCGGCACATGAATGCTTCCGGGATGCCCCGACAAATGATGATTATCGTTCATCGCCGGCTCTTTTGGAAACCTCACGAAGCGTCATTCGCTCGCGGGCGCAGCAGCCGCGCCTGCCGGTTCACCTTCCTTAGCCTCCGTCCCCTGTGAGCCTTCTGTCACTTCTCGCCATGAGAGGCCGCGCAGCAGTATGAGGACGACGCCCACGGCAGTCCAGACAAGTATGCGCGCCTTGCGCACTATGGCCAGCGAAACTCCGGTCGCAGTCGTCAGCCCCAGAATCTTTGCGAGCATCCCTGTGCCCGCTTCGTCCACTCCAACGCGCATGGGCACAAACTTGAAGACCACGTTGATGAAGCGGTTGACGGATTCGAGCACGAAGACGGTGAGAAAAGCCGGATGCGCCTCGCTGATGAACCAGAGCGTGACAAAGACTTCGAGCACGCCCGCCAGGTGAAAGCATGCTTCGAGCAGTATGATCGAGAGAAAGCGCGAGCTGCTCTCGGCGTAAAAGCTGTAGATGCGAGCTTCCACGTCCTGCACGCCCGCGCGCTTGCGCTCGAAAAAGCCGCGCGCAATGCCTCGCCTGTACAGGAAATCCACGGCCCCGCTCAAAAACTTCCACTGTTTGCGAAGCACCATTACGGCCAGCGGGATAATTAAGAGAATAACGACGAGCGCGGAGATGCTGGCTATGCGAAGCGGCTTCGGCAGGTTGAAGCTGAAGAGCAGCGCGGCCGTCCCGGCAAAGATAAAGAGCGAGACCGAGAGGCTGTAAAAGATGTTCTCTATGGCCAGCGCCGAAAGGCTCGCGACGAGCGGCACGCGCTTTCTGACCAGAGCGGCCTTGGTCGGCTCGCTGACGAAGATCCCGAGGGGGACGAGCGTGCCCACGGCGTCGCCTATGATGTATGCGCCGAGCGCGTCCCTGAAGCGCAAATTGTGCTCGCCCGTGAAGGCGCGCGTCCAGGCCAGCGAGCGCACCAGCGGGCGCGCAGCCGAAACCAGAAGGACTAAGAGAAATCCCGCGCCCAACTGCTTGATGTCGGCCCAAATCGCGGCCAGCCCGGCCTTCTTCACGAAATAGGCGAAGAGCACTATACCTAAGATAGTGAAGATAATGCCGAAGGGAGTGAACCTGCCTGCGCTCTTTTTCTGATTGCTCTGATTCATAAGCTCAGAACTTCGGAATTCAGGACTCAGGAGTCAGAATAAGATGGCACTCCAGGCTTTTTATTCTGACCCCTGAGTTCTGAATTCTGACTCCTTCCTTTCATGATAACTTGTCGGGTGTAGAAAAGCGAAAACCCTGAGATTTCTTCACGAAGCACTTCTGCTTTTGCCTTTTACCTTTGGCCTTGATTATGATGCTATGTTCAAAATCCGAAGCAACACGAAAGCCAGGAAAGGGTAGTGATGAACCAGAGGGCTACAATTGATGTGCCGGGGCGACCACTCACGACGCTCACGGAAGACGAGGAGATGTTCCGCTCAAGCGTGCGCGAGTTCGCCGAAGGCGAGCTTCGCCCACGCGTGGAGGAGATGGACGAGAAGGCCAAGCTTGACCCGGCGCTCACGAGCCAGTGCTTCGACCTCGGGCTGATGGGCATAGAGACGCCGGAAGAATATGGCGGAGCTGGCGCTTCCTTCTTCACGGCCATCATCGCCGTCGAAGAGCTTTCCCGCGTAGACCCTTCCGTCGGCGTCTTCGTGGACGTTCAGAACACGCTCGTCAACAACGCCCTTATTCGCTGGGGAAATGCGGAGCAGAAGAGAAAATATCTCTCGCAGCTGGCTGTGGAGAAGGTCGGCGCTTATGCTTTGAGCGAAGCGGGCTCAGGCTCCGATGCCTTCGCCATGCAGACGCGCGCCGTCGAGAGCGGCGACTCTTACGTTCTCAACGGACGCAAGCTCTGGATCACCAACGGGCTGGAGGCCGAAATCTTCATAGTCTTTGCGAACGCCAACCCGGAGGCGGGCTATCGGGGCATCACAGCCTTCATCGTAGAGAAGGGTTTTGACGGTTTCTCCGTAGGCAAGAAGGAGAACAAGCTGGGAATAAGAGCCTCTTCGACCACGGAAATCATTCTGGAAGACTGCCGCGTGCCCAAGGAGAACGTGCTCGGCGAAGTAGGCCGTGGGTACAAGGTTTCCATAGAGACCCTGAACGAAGGGCGCATAGGCATTGGCGCGCAGATGATAGGCATTGCGCGCGGGGCCCTGGACGCGGCGCTCGCGTACACTTCCGAGCGCGAGCAGTTCGGGAAGCCCGTCAACGATTTTCAGGGCGTGCAATTTCAGCTGGCGGAGATGGCGACGGAGCTGGAGGCGGCGCGGCTGATGGTCTACAACGCCGCGCGGTTGAAGGACGCGGGGCTACAGTTTGTCAAAGAGGCCGCGATGGCCAAGCTCTACTCTTCGCGCGTGGCCGAGCGCATCTCTTCCCGCGCCATAGAGCTTTACGGCGGCTACGGCTTCGTCAAGGATTACCCGGTGGAAAAATTCTGGCGGGACTCGAAAATCGGCGCGATTTACGAAGGCACGTCGAACATGCAGTTGCAGACGATTGCCAAGCTTATCATCACGGGCAGGCAGCCCAAAGCGCAGTAAGGTACGACTTATGGCGGCGACACGCATAGATACATTCAAGCAGATGCTGGAATCCGACCCGGAGAATACGATGGTACGCTTCGGGCTGGCGAACGAATATCTGAAGGCGGAGCGTTACGACGAAGCCATAGCGGCGCTCACGGACTATCTACAGCGGGCCGACGACGAAGGCGCGGCTTACGGGATGCTCGCGCGGGCGTACGAGAAAGTCGGCCGCCGAGAGGACGCTCGTAAGGCTTTCGAGCAGGGCATCGCGGCGGCCGAATCGCACGGCCACCCTTCCATGGCCGAAGACTACAGATTTACTCTCTCGTCGGAGTACGAGGATTAGCAGAGGCGTATATCACTTAGGAGATGTGACGAGATGGCGACCGAATTGAAGACGCGCGAGTATCATGGCTTGAACAGCGAAGAGATGATTTCCATCTACCGCACTATGTACATGTCGCGGCGTGTCGATGACAAAGAGATTCAGCTCAAGGGACAGAACAAAATCTTCTTTCAGATTTCGGGAGCGGGGCACGAGGCCGTGCTGGTGGCGGCCGGGATGGCCATGAAGCCCGGTTATGACTGGTTCTACCCTTACTACAGAGACCGCGCCCTCTGCCTGCAACTCGGGATGACGCCGCTCGAACAACTGCTTTCAGCCGTAGGAGCCGAAAGTGACCCGAACTCTCACGGTCGCCAGATGCCCTCGCACTGGGGGCACACGAGTCTTAACATCGTCTCGCAGTCATCGCCGACGGGCACACAGTTCCTACAGTCGGTGGGGTGCGCCGAGGCCGGCTACCGCGTTCAGCTTATAGAACAGCTCAAGGGGCAGGTCGAGAATTTCCACGAAGACGAGGTCGTTTACTGCTCTTCGGGCGACGGCACGACGAGCGAGGGAGAGTTCTGGGAGGCCCTCAACACGGCCTGCAACCTGAAGCTGCCGGTTCTGTTTCTGATTGAAGACAACGGCTACGCCATCAGCGTCCCCGTGGAAGTCCAGACCGCGGGCGGCGATATCTCGAAACTCGTAGAAGGCTTCCCCGACCTCTACATTCAGAAGTGCGACGGCACAGACCCCATAGAGTCGCTCGAAACCATGAGGCGGGCGGTTGAGCATTGCCGCCAGCGCAAAGGCGCGGCGCTCGTTCACGCAAAGGTGATTCGTCCTTATTCGCATTCTCTGTCGGACGACGAGAAGCTCTATCGCCCGGACGAAGAGAGAACAAGCGACGCCGAGCGCGACCCCATCAAGCGCTTCGGCGCTCTGCTGGTCGAAGAAGGCTTCGTCACGCAGGAGGAGTTGCAGAAGATTAAGGACGACGTGGACAGGGAAGTTAATGAGGCGACCGATGTAGCTCTGGCCAGCCCTCAGCCCGCGCCCGAGACGGCCACTCACTTCATCTACTCGCCGGAAGTTGACCCGACATCGAAGGAGTTTGACACGGAAGAGGGCGCGGAGCTTTCCGGCAATCAGGGCACTATGGTTGACCTCATCAATCGCTGCATGCACGAAGAGATGGAGCGAGACCCGAGGATTGTGGTCTTCGGCGAAGACGTGGCCGATGTTTCGCGCGAGCAGTACCTGGAGAAAGTTAAAGGCAAGGGCGGGGTCTTCAAGGTCACGGCCAACCTGCAAAGAAAGTTCGGGGCGGCGCGCGTCTTCAACTCGCCGCTGGCCGAAGCCAACATCGTGGGCCGAGCCATAGGCATGGCGACAAGGGGCCTGAAGCCCGTTGTGGAGATTCAGTTCTTCGACTACATCTGGCCCGCCTATCATCAAATCAGAAACGAGCTGGCGCTGATGCGCTGGCGTTCGGGAGGCGACTGGAAGTGCCCGGTGGTGATTCGCTGTCCCGTGGGCGGTTATCTAAAGGGCGGCGCGGTCTATCACTCGCAAAGTGGCTCGACCATCTTCACGCACATTCCGGGCCTGCGCGTCGTTTATCCGGCGACGGCTCTGGATGCAAACGGGCTGCTGCGCACGGCCATCAGGTGCGACGACCCGGTGCTCTTCCTTGAGCACAAGCATCTTTATCGACAGGCTTACAACAAGAGCATGTACCCGCCCGACAATTTCATGATCCCCTTCGGCAAGGCCAGTCGCGTGCGAGAAGGAACAGACCTTTCCATCATTACTTACGGCGCTCTGGTGCAGCGCTCGCTGGTCGCGGCCAAGCAGGCCGAGCAGCAGGGCATCAATGTAGAAGTTATTGACCTCCGCACACTGAACCCTTATGATTGGGACGCGATTACAGCCTCGGTCAAGAAGACGAATAAGGTGATAGTCGCCCATGAAGATTCTCTCTCCTGGGGCTACGGAGCGGAGATAGCAGCGCGCATCTCGGATGAGCTGTTTGAGTACCTGGACGCGCCCGTTCGACGCGTCGCAGCGCTGGACACCTTCGTTGCCTACGCTCCG
>DASVVZ010000337.1:0-6070 GCA_036389875.1 Pyrinomonadaceae bacterium | reverse complement strand
CAGCGAAGTTGGTCGAAGAGGTCATGGAGGTGGTAATGGCCCTGTACCAAATCTTCGCTGCCTTATCCGCGCCTATTCCCGTCACCAGAGGCCCGGGCACGTGAGCGTGCGTTCCGCCTTTGGCGACGAGGTAGAAGACGTGATTCGATATGCCGGAGTTGATGTGCACGCCGCCGTTGTCGCTTGTGCCGGTGTAACGCTCCGTGTAGTAATCCGGCTGGTCGTTTGACGTGTAGCCGTAGTTCATGCCGTTGTGCGGAATATCCATCCAGCGTTCGGCGTCGCCAGCCGTCGCGGGCGTCCTAGCGTCCTCGCCTATGCGCCACGTGCCTGCCGTCTCACCACCTCTGGCGTAAAGCTCTACCATCACGCCGAACACGTCAGACCATGACTCGTTCAGAGCGCCGGACTCGCCCGAATAGACCAGACCGGCCGTACGTGAAGTGACGCCGTGCTGCATCTCGTGGCCGCAGATGTCCAGGGTGACAATCGGGCCCCATGCGGTGCCGTCTCCGTCACCGTAGAACATCTGGTTCTTGCTGTCCGTCCAGAAGGCGTTGTTGTAAGACTTGCCGAAGTGGACTATGGAGCTGATGAGGCCCGTCGTGCCGTTTACGGAAGCGATGGTGCGCGGGCCGCCCTGGCCGTCGATGCCGTTGCGCCCGTGCACGTTGAGGTAGTAGTCATAGACCTTCGAAGCGCCGAAGTGAGCGTCAACGCCTGCTCTCTGCGTAGAGGTGTTCCAGATGTTGTCCGTGTCGGAGAATCTGTAGACCGAGCCCCAGTTCGAGATCATGCCGGTAAACGAATTAACCTTCGCGGTGTTGCGGTTGTCGAAGGTTCCTATCCCGCGATTGACATCTTCCATGTAGTAGTTGCCAGCCGACAGGTAAGTGGTCATGCTCTGCGTGCCACTGTAGAGGGATGAGCCTGAGCCGGTGGCCGACTGCGTTTGCAGGTTGTCGTAGCTCCAGACCAGCTCGCCCGAATGCGCGTTGATGAAATAGACGGGCTCGGAAGTATTCTCGGTTCCGTCCAGGCGCGAGAGCTGAACGCGGTAGACAAGGTAGTCAGCGCCTTCGTGACGCAGAATCCAAAGGTCTGCCTTCGGCGGGTCTGTGAAGCAGTCGTCGCAGCCCTTCTTCTCCTTGTACCTGCCTTTGGCAGCGCCTATGGCCTCTTCCGCCGTGAGGTTAGGCGTGGTGCTCACGTCCACATTCTCGATTAGATTATCAGTGGCGGGCACGACTTCGACTTCTGTGGCTGTGTCCAGGTGAACAATCGCCTGGCCGCCGAAGACAGGGACGCCGTTATAGGTCTGCTGAAAATGTGTGTGTGCGCGATTTGCTTTGTCCTTGTCCTCGAAAACGCGCAGGGTCTTTACATCGTTGGCGGGTATGCCTTTTCTGGCCAGCCTGTTCTGGATTCGCATCTTGCTGACGGCTTCGGCGCGGGCCAGCTTGTCAGCTTTATTTCCGCGCTGGGCGTTAGCTAAGAGGGGGAGGAGGACGGCGGCAGCCAGCGCAGCCGTCAGGAGCAATACCATAAATCTCTTCATTTCTTCTCCTTGGGTAGGGTTTTAGGGTTGAGGATGAGATAGAAGCCCGCCCGCCGGGACAGGATTCCAGTTAAAATATGGCGCGATTTAAATAAAACTCTACTGAGCACAGTTTATTACGGGTGAAGAAGCCGCAACTCTCCGCCGCGAGGCACGAGGTTATGGGTTATTTGAGTTGAGTTCGAATTACCGTCGCCGGGGCCAACCGAGGTAAATTTCCAGCGAAACGATAAGAGGTAAATTACAGAGCAGCAGTCCTGCTTGCAAGGGGGACGCACAGTATATACATTTCTTTTCAGAATGCAAGCGCAACCTGATGATATGAGCAAAAAAGTTGCAAGCGCCGGGTTTCCGCCCGAATTTCGCCCCTTTATTCCGCTCCGTCGAGTGTCGCGCGCTGCAAGATGGTGTGCGGGAGGGGCTCAAGAAAGCGCGAGACTGAGGGCGGCACGTCTGGCTCGCTGCGGTTGAAGGCGTTTTCGGGATGAACGAAGTAGAGCTGCTCTTTGGCGCGGGTCGCGGCCACGTAAAGAAGGCGGCGCTCTTCCTCCAGGTCCTCGAACTCGTCCGTCGAGCGCGAGGAAGGAAACCAGCCGTCCATCATCCAGATGAGAAAGAGCGCCTTCCATTCAAGCCCTTTGGCCGAATGAACCGTGGAGAGCGTGACGTAGCCGCGCGCGCCAGCCCTGTCCTGCGGCGCAACGTCGTTCGGATCCATCACCACGTCCGCGACCAGCTCTGCGGCGGTCTTGTAGCGCTTGGCGATCTGTTGCAGGTGCTCAAGGTCGCGCGTGCGTCTAGGATGGTCGTCGAAACGCGCTCGAAGTATAGGGCGATAAAGACGCAGAACGGCTGAAAGCTGTATGGATGGCTCCTTCTGCTCGTTTACCGTGTGCAGGACGTGCGCCAGCTTCATTAGCTGGTCTTGATAACTAGCACGGGCAGGGAACTGCCTGAGGCGGTTGAAGAGGGTCTGCTTGGCGCGGGCCGTTTTGAAGTCGCGGCGCTCCACGTTCAGATAGTCCAGAATCTGCTCGACCGTGGCGTCGCCGATGTGGTCTACGAGCTTGAGCATGCGAAACCACGAGAGCGTGTCGGACGGGTTGACGCTGACGCGCAGGAAAGAGAGCACGTCTTTGATGTGAGCCGATTCCGTGAACTTGATGCCGCCGAACTTGCGAAAGGGGATGCCGTGCTTCGCAAGCTCTATCTCGAGGTCGAAGGAATGAGAGCCTGCGCGAAAGAGCACGGCTATTTCCGAGAGCGGCAGGCCCTCGTCGCGCAGCTCTTCTATACGCTCGCAGACGAAGCGCGACTGCTCGTTTTCGTCGCGCGCAGAAACCAGCACGGGCGGCTCTCCCTCGGTCATGCCGGAATAGAGGCGCTTCGAGTAGGATTCCCCGGCGTCGGCTATGATGGCGTTGGCGATATCTAGTATGGGCTGTGTGCTGCGGTAGTTCTCTTCCAGCTTGATTATCTCGGTTTTGGGGAAAAGCTCCGGGAACTCAAGCATGTTCCTGAAGCTCGCGCCGCGAAAAGAGTAGATTGACTGGCACTCGTCGCCTACTACGGCAACGTTGTCGTGCGTCGCCGCCAGCAGCCGCATGATGCGGGCCTGTAGCCGGTTCGTGTCCTGATACTCGTCCACCATTATGTAGCTGTACTGCTCGGACAAACGCGCGCACAAATCCGGCTTCTCTTCCAGCGTCTCCTGCAAGCGCTGTAGAAGATCGTCGTAAGAGAGCAGGTGCCGCTCACGCTTAAAAGCCTCGAACGCTTTGTGCAGACTTTCGAGAGCCTCCGTCTCGTGTATGAACTGCGGGTAATAGTTTCTGACCACCTCTTCAATCGAGAGCAGCTTGTTGGCGGCCATGCTGAAGATAGAGCAGAGGGTGCGCCTTCTGGGTAGTCTTCCGCTTTTGCCCCTGAGCTTCGTCTGGCGGCGCACGAGGTCGATTACGTCCTCCGTGTCGCCCTGATCCAAGACCGTGAAGGTGCGGGCTATCCCTGCTTCGTCAGAATATTTTCTCAGGACCGCATGCGCCATCGAGTGAAAGGTGCCGCCCGAGACCCTCTGGCAGCGATGGTCTGCGAGGCTCGCCGCGCGCGCCAGCATGCTCGTCGCGGCGCGCCTTGTGAATGAAAGAAGCAGCACCGATTCCGGCTTGACGTTCGACTCTACGAGACGCGCCACGCGGTAGACGAGCGTGCGCGTCTTCCCGGTGCCCGCGCCCGCGACTATCAGAAGCGGCCCGCGCGTAGTAATCACAGCCCTGTACTGCGATTCGTTCAGCTCCTTTTCGTAATCAATAGAGGCAGAGCGCGTCCACGGCTCCATGCGCTTTAAGACAAGCTTTGTTCTGACGGGCGCGCGGCGGGCCCGCCCCAGCTCCAAATCACGGCGCAGCGCCTTGAGGTCTTCGCACAGCTCTTTGACCTGCTGGTAGCGCTCCTTCGGCTGTTTTTTAAGGGCGCGCGAGAGAATCCTTTCAAACTCAAGCGGCAATCCCTGCTTGATTACGTAAGGGGCGGGCGGCTCTTCGTGCAGGATTGCGTGCATGGTGTCAATCCTGTTCTCGTTGTTGAAGGGGCAGCGGCCCGTGAGCATCTCGTAGAGCACTATGCCGAAGGAGAAGATGTCGCTCCTGAGGTCTACGCGCTGGCCCAGGAGCTGTTCCGGCGACATGTAGCTGATGGTCCCCATGATGGTGCCGGACTGCGTGTTGACCTGCAAGAGAGTGTTTTCGGCGCTCCCGGCCGTCAGTTGGGCTTTACGTTTTTCGGCCAGCTTCGCCAGTCCGAAATCCAGAATCTTCGCGTAACCGTCACGGCTCACGATTAAATTCTCGGGCTTCAAGTCCCTGTGTATGATTCCGTACTCGTGGGCCTTACACAGGCCATCGCCGACCTGTATGGCTATCTCCAGACATTCCTCGGGAGAGAGCTTTCGCGCATCAATCTTTTGTCTCAGCGTCTCGCCCTCTACGTACTCCATGGCCATGTAGGGGACGCCCTCCGATTCTCCGATTTCAAAGACGGTGAGGATGTGCGGGTGATTGAGCGAGGACGCGGCGCGCGCTTCCTGTAGAAAGCGGCGGCGACGTTCTTTATCTGCGACAGCATCCTGAGGCAGCACCTTGAGCGCCACTATTCGACTCAGCTTTTCGTCCAGCGCCTTGTACACAGCGCCCATGCCGCCCGAGCCTATGGGCTCAAGAATACGGTAATGAGCGATCAATGCACCCTTAGCTATAACGTCCATAATCCGTGCGTGCGCTACGCCACTGGACTGCGGCGAATGTACGTTCTATGAATTGGCTGCGATTAATGCTGATTCGGGAGTAACTAAAGCTTCATCACTTTCGGAAGCCCTCATTATATCACTTAATGCGGGTCAGCACCGCCTGCTTAAGCCGGGCAGGTTCTACTAAAGCTGTAGAACCCGCAGGCGGTACTGATCTGTGATTATTTCGGGAAAATTTTCTGCTCAAATTGCCTTCATGAAAATATGGCCGGGGCAGCCCTATCCGCTGGGCGCTACGTGGGACGGCGCGGGCGTGAACTTCGCGCTATTTTCAGAGAACGCTGAGCGCGTGGAGCTTTGTCTATTCGACTCGCCGGATGCCGGCAGTGAGACGGCGCGCATCACTTTGCGCGAGCAGACGGATCAGGTCTGGCACGCCTACCTGCCGGAGGTACGGCCCGGCCAGCTTTACGGCTATAGAGTTCACGGCCCGTACGAGCCGCAGGCGGGACATCGTTTTAACCCGCACAAGCTGCTGATAGACCCCTACGGGAAAGCCCTGGCCAGCACGGTCAACTGGAGCGACGAGGTCTTCGGCTATCGCATCGGCGACGAGCGCGAAGACCTGTCCATGGACGAGCGCGACAGTGCCGCGTTTGTTCCGAAATGCGTGGTGGTTGACCCCGCCTTTAGCTGGGGAGATGATGAGCACCCGCGCACCCCCTGGCACAAGACTTTAATCTACGAGATGCACGTCAAGGGCTTTACAAGGCTTCACCCGGACGTGCCTGACGCCTTGCGCGGCACTTACGCGGGCATGACGCATCCCTCGGTCATAGAATACCTGCTCTCTCTGGGCGTGACGGCCGTTGAGCTGTTGCCCGTTCACCAGTTCGTCTCAGGCAAACACCTGACGGAAAAGAGACTGACCAACTACTGGGGCTACAACTCCATAGCCTTCCTTGCGCCTGACGTGCGCTATTCGAGTAGCGGGAACATGGGGCAGCAGGTCGCAGAGTTTAAGACTATGGTCAAGACGCTGCACCGTGAAGGCATAGAGGTAATACTCGACGTCGTCTATAACCACACGGGCGAAGGCAATCACATGGGGCCTACGCTCTCTTTTCGCGGGATAGACAACGCGGCCTACTACCGTCTGATAGGGGACGACACGCGCTACTACATGGATTACACGGGCACTGGCAACACCCTGAACATGGTTCACCCGCGCGCGCTCCAGCTCATCATGGACTCTCTGCGCTACTGGG
>DASVVZ010000336.1:0-14795 GCA_036389875.1 Pyrinomonadaceae bacterium | reverse complement strand
GCGCCGTTCCCATACCGGATAAATACAGGGAAGCTTTCGAGGGTAAATAGTAGATGGGGAATAGGAGAAACGTTTCTCCTATTCCCCATCTACTATTTACCCTCGAAAGCTTCCCTGTATTTATCCGGTATGGGAACGGCGCGGCGTGTGTCCAGATTCATGGCGACGTGAACGTTGGTTGCGCTGGCGCAGAGCGTGCCGTCGGATGCACGCACGGCCTTGTATTCAAAGACGGCTGAGCTTCGGCCAATCTTCGTGACGGCGACTTCCACCTCCACTTCGTCGCCGTAAACCATCGGCGCAAAGAACTCGGCTTCAGATTTGACGGTGGGAAAACCCAGCCGCTCATCCCTTATCAACCTGTCGTAGCCGATTCCGCAACGAACACCGAAAAACTCCTCCAGCGCTATGTGGAAGTAGTGAAAGATGACCGGATAGTAGACCAGCCCCGCCGGGTCGGCGTCGCCGAATCTCACCTTGATGCGTGTAGTAAAAGGCATAACAAAAGTACTGAGTGCCGAAGGATGAGTACTGAGCGGAAGAGCTTACAGTCCTTTACTCAGTACTCATCACCCGGCACTCAGTACTGTCTTTAACTGTTTGCGGTCAATCTTGCCGCGGTCGTTCTTGGGGAGCGAGGGGACGAATTCTATCCAGCGCGGGTATTTGTAGAGGGCCATGCGGGACTTGGCAAACTCTTTGATTGCCAGTGCCAGCTCATCAGAGGGTGCGAAGCCCGCGCGTATGACTACGAAGGCTTTGGGCTTCACCAATCGGTCGCCCGCGTCGAAGCCCACGACGGCGCACTCCTGCACCGCCTCGTGTTGCAGCAGGCAGTTCTCAATCTCCGCTGGCGCTACAAAGACGCCTGAGACCTTCAGCATGTCGTCCGTGCGCCCGTGATACCAGTAGTAGCCGTCCGCGTCCGCGTGAAACTGGTCTCCCGTAATGCACCAGTCGCCGGCGAAAGTCTCCTTCGATTTCTCGTGCGCGTTCCAGTAGCAGAGCGCCGCGGAATCCCCCTTGACGCGAAGCGTCCCCATCTCGCCCGTGGGGACTTCGCGCCCTTCCGTGTCAACTATCTTCGCCTCGTAGCCTTCTACTATTCGTCCCAGGCTCCCGGGCTTAACGTCCAAGGGGCTGTTGGTGATGTAGATATGAAACATCTCGGCAGAGCCAATGCCGTCGCAGATTTCCACGCCGAAGCGCTCCATCCAGCGCGTGTAAAGCTCCACGGGCAGCGCCTCGCCGGCCGAATAACAGAAGCGCAAACTTGATAAATCTCTGCCTTCAGCGCCATCCATGTTCAGCATCCCGTTTATCATGGTAGGCACCGTGGTCAATATGGTAGGGCGATAGCGCTCTATGACTTCGAACATCTTTTCGGGCGTCGAGCGCTCGGAAAAGAGCGCGGTCGCGCCGCCGACAGCGAAGGGGAAGAGGAGGTTCGTGCCCGTAGCGTAGCCGAAGAAAAGCTTCGGAACGGAGACTGTCAGATCATTCTCACTGACGCCCATGGTGCGCCTGGCGAAGACTTCCGTGTTGAAGGGAAGGTCGTGCTGAAGATGGACGGCGCCTTTCGGATGTCCCGTAGAGCCCGAGGTGAAAAGCCAGATGGCTATGTCGTCGCGGTGCGTATCCGCCGGAGTCAGTTCGTCCGGCTGAGCCAGCACGGCCTGCTTGAAGGGAACAAACTGGCCGTAGTCGTCCCCCACCACCAGCACGTTGCGCAGGTACTTCGCACCCCGGCTCGCCTCCGCGAACGTCTCAAGGAGCGATTCGTGGATAACGGCCACGCGCGCGCGCGTGTAATCCAGATAGTACCTGTAATCCTCGGCAGGCAGCAGCGGGTTGACCATAGTGATGACGGCGCCTATGCGGTTGGCCCCGAACCATGTCCAAACGAACTCGGGACAGTCCGGCAGGACAATCAGCACACGGTCTTCCTGATGCGCGCCGAACTCCCTGAGCGCGTGGCCCGCGGAGTTGGACATGCGCGCCACTTCGCCATAGGTCTGCGTCTCATCTTTGTAATAAAGACAGGTCTTGTTCTCGCGCCCTTCCTCCAGGTTGTGATAGAGGAAGTAGTCCGACATGTTGAACTTTTCAGGAAACTCTATCTTCATATTTTGCCGGTGGTTTCTCAACCTAGCTCTTTTTCGTACGGGCGGCCGGTGGGCCTGGCCTGTGCTTCGGTCACGCACTCGCTTTAATCAACCCGCACCCACTTGCCCACCTGCTCCGTGTTCGGGCGATAGGTTTCGCCCAGATCCCACATCGTGCCGTCCTCGAAGTGAACCTGGCCCAGGACAATCGCGATGGTACTTACAGCGTCTGCCCCATAGTATTTCTCCACCGTCTGACCGAATTGCTCATACTCGCGCGAGAGCGGCACGTTTATGGCTTCTCCAGGCTTGAGGCTGAGCAGCGGCAGATGCTTACAGCAGTTAGTGTTGGTCGGGCGGCCAAGAAATACGTTATGCCGGAAAATGCTCGGAATCTTTATCTCTGTGAAGTCAATCGCCAGGGAAATGAATACTATGTTTTTCCGGGAGGTGTTCCTGACCGAGAAGGAGAGGTCTTTTAGCCAGCCGGCCCCACCCTCAAAAGCCCTGCCGAAGATGAGCGTCTGCCCCCGGCTCTTCAGGTCGGCCATTTCAACCGGGGCCTTCGGGAAGGGCCGGCTGCGCTCAACGACTTTCTCCCGCGAATAGGCGGCCGATGTAATGACCAGCAGCCCCATCATAGCCGAGACCAACCGGATGTAAATGGCGAAGCGAGTTTTGCTCTTCATCTCATTTAGCCTCTGTTCATAAGCAGAGAGTGCGTCTGTCGCCCGAATTAACCGCTCGTGAGCATATAGTATTCAACGTCACCGCAGAAGACAAAGATGAAAGGGAAACTTCTGATTGTTAAAGCGGGCGAGCGGTCAGCCCCCGGCGCATACGGCGGCTGACTGCGCTTTAACGGAAAGAAGTCCGGAGGGCTAACGACTACAGCAAAGCGATAGCATCAAAAGCATCTAAGTCCCGAATTGAGCGAGCGCAAAGCATTATGCAGACGGCATAAAATTACCTGGATATTGATAGATACCGGATAACATGAGAGAGGCTCAAGAATACCCGTTAAGTTTTCCGGGTATTCTTGAGCCTCTTTCCTTAACCTAATCCGGATTCCGGGCCAAACCCTGCTTATCTCTGAGTATCTTCCTCTTCAGCCCCGAGGCGGCGCAGATGAATAGCTGCGGCCGAGGCCAGCGATGCCCGTGCCTGCGCAATTACAAATATTACCCGATGGCCGCTAAAGCGGGGACCTGGTAAACGGACAACCCATTTCTCCTCCGTGTGCGACGGTCAGGTAGGTGCGCGCTTCCCAAAGCTCCGGAAAGAATTTGCTGTCTAGAGTGGTGCGCAGGTAGCCTACGCCTTCGGAGCCGCCCGTCCCGGGCTTGGTTCCTACCATTCGCTCCACCATCTTGACGTGATGCGAGCGCCAGAGCGCGAACAGCTCGTCGTGCTGTATCAGGCTCTCGGCCAGTTGAAACTCTTCATAACGCGTCTCGAAATGGGTGATGACTTCGAAGACGGCGCTCGTGCGTTTGCCGTAAAGCCTGCGGCGCTCATCTTCCGCCAGGGACTCGTCATCGGCGGGCGCGTCCAGGCCGCGACGGCTGAGATAATGGAAGAAGGCGTCGCCGAGTGACGGAGAGCTGAATCGAGCCTCAAGACGCTTTGAGGCGAACTCGTCGTCACTAAAGTTCTGTAGAATCCCTTTGTCCTTTAGCCCGGAAGAGAACTCTATCTCACGGAACTGCATGGACTGAAAGCCGCTCGCCGGATTCAGCTCCTCACGAAAGCCCAGGAAGTTAATCGGCGTCATCGTCTCCAGAATGTGAATCTGGTCGACCAGCACCTTTTCGATTTCCGCCACGCGGTGCAAAGAGCGCGCAGCCGCGGCCCCGCGGTCTTCGTTCATCTGACCGATGGCGGCATCAATCTCGTGAAGAATCTGCTTGAACCAGAGCTCGTAGGTCTGGTGAATCGTGATGAACAGCAGCTCGTCATGATGCACGGGCTCGGATAAACAGTCCTGTAGCCCTATCAAATCCGGCACCCGCAGGTACTTGTTGTAAGAGAGGGGAGCGCCCTCGCCGTAATCTTTATTCATAAATAGGTGTCGGGCGGCGGGTGACGGGCGCCAGGATCTTCTTTTACCGAAACCCGGCGCCTGTCACCCCGCCACCTGTTCTTAGAATGCCGCGCCCGCCGTTTCGTGTTCGGCGTAGGCTCGCGTGTCTATTATCTTTCGCATCTCGCCAATGACCATGTCCAGCTCTTCGTCCCTGGTGTAGAAGTGCGGAGAGATTCGCACGCCCGCGCCGGGACGATAATCCACTATGAACTCGCGCCGGATTAATTCTTTGGTGACGGACGCGGCGTGCTCTACCGCGACCGTGATGGTGCCGCCGCGCTCGGTCGAGTTCTTCGGGCTGGTGACGCGAAAACCCGCCTCCTCGGCCAGCTCTATGAGACGTGTGGTCTGGCGCACGCTCTTGGCGCGAATCCGCTCGACGCCTATTTCGTTGATGATTCGGTAGCCGCTACGCGCAGCGTAGAGCGCGGGGATAGAAGGCGAGCCGTGCAGAAAGCGCATGATGTTGGAGGCATAGCGAATCGCGCCTCCTTCGAAGGCAAAGGGTGATTCGTGCGCCATCCAGCCCGTAGTCCTTGGCTCCAGCTTGCTTTGCAGGTCGGGACGAACATAAAGATAGCCGGCGCCGGGGCCGCCGCAGAGCCACTTGACCGAGCCGCCCACGGCAAAGTCTACGTTCAACTCTTTGACGCTGAAGGGAACCGTCCCGGCGCTTTGATACGCGTCGAGCACGACCATCGCCCCGACCTCGTGCGCCCGCTCAATGATGGCGCGCACGTCCTGAAGGTACGCGCTCTTGAAGAGCACGTGAGAGATGGGAACCAGAAGCGTCTCTTCGTCTATGGCCTCAATGTAGCGCTCAAGCGGAACGGTGATGCCGTCATCCGACTTGACCGTTTCAATACGCAGCCTTCCGTGACGCGCGTGCGCCTCATAGACATACATCACCGAAGGAAAGTTAAGCTCGGAATAGACAATCTTGTTGCGCGGAGGCTGCGGGTCGAAGCAGGAGAGTATCAGCGACTGGCTGATGGAGACGTTCTGATGCATGACGACGTTGCCGGCGTCCGCGCCTATGATGCGCGCGATTTCGTCGCCTAAGGTGACGGGCATGTCCCACCAGCCTTCGGCCCAGGCGCGCACGCCGCGCGTCGCCCAGGTCTCGGCGTAATCGTGCATGGAATCGTAAACCTCGCGGGGCATCGCTCCGAGGCTGTGCGAGATTAGATAGACCGTCTTGTCCAGTATCGGAAAGCGCTCGCGCCATTTCAAAAGCTCGTCAGTCACAGAAAACTCTCTCCCTCTTTGCTTTAAGACACTATATTCAACCGGAAGCCCCTAAGTCCACCTGCGCGGGGCGGTTCATTCAGGCTGGTTCCGGCCTGGTTTCCAATTCCTCACAGCGCGGTAAACCTGTTACACTGGCTGTACTTCAAGAGCTTATGACCTGGCATCCTCCTAATCCCGTACGACACCAGATTCCCGAAACGCGCTGGCCGACGCGTGAAGAGGCCGGGGCCGCGAGGCTTTTTCAGCCCGTGCGCGTGGGCCCCCTTGAGCTTGAGAGCCGCACGTGGGTTCCCGCCATGGTTCCGTGGCGCGCAACCGAAGACGGCTTCGTGACGGAGGCGAATCTGGACTGGTACAGGCGCTTCGCCGAGGGGCGTCCCGGCGCAATCGTGGTCGAGGCGACGGGCGTCAGAGATATCCCTTCCGGGCCTTTGCTGAGAATCGGCCACGACCGATTTCTTCCGGGCCTGAAACGGCTGGTCGAGGCCGTGCGCGAAGCGAGTCAGGGGCACACGCGACTCTTCATACAGATTATAGATTTCCTCTCGGTCAAGCGCCGCCCTGAAAAGGAGAGATTCTTCGAGCGGTTCTTCGAGCCGAAGCAGAGCCACGCGCGCGCACTCGCCCAGGCGACCGGCGACGAGTCATGGACGGACGCCGGCGAGCAAATGGTGCGCGACTTTCTCAAGCATGCGCCGGATGAGCTGATTGAGAAGATTCTGGACGAGCGAGAGCTTGAGGCGCTCAGGTTCGGCTATCGTGAGCGGGTCACGGACACGCACCTGGCCCACATAAGAGAGCTGCCCGGCGTGCTTCCCGGTATTTTCGCGGACGCTGCAAGGCGGGCGCGACTCGCGGGCTTCGACGGCGTGGAACTTCACTACGCGCACGCCTACACGATGGCCTCTTTCCTCTCTGCGCGCAACACGCGCGCGGACGGGTACGGCGGAGCGCGCGAGATGCGCGTGCGGCTGCCATTGGAAGTTTACAGGCGCGTGCGCGAGCGGGTTGGGAATGATTACGTGGTCGGCTGCCGCTTCCTTGCGGATGAAGTCATCACGGGCGGCAATACCATAGCCGACGCCGTATACTTCGGCGCAGAGTTCGCGCGAGCGGGTATGGATTTTCTCTCGATCTCCAGGGGCGGAAAGTTCGAGGACGCCCGACAGCCGAAGGTGGGCCACGCCGTCTATCCTTACACGGGGCAGAGCGGCTATGAGTGTATGCCCACAGTGATTTCCGACGAGGCTGGGCCGTTTGGCCGGAACGTGCCTCTGGTCGCGCGTATAAAGCGCGCTGTGAACGACACGCACCTTTCCACTCCCGTAGTGGGCGCCGGCGGCATCACCACCTTCGAGCAGGCGGAAGCCATACTGGAGCGCGGCGAGGCCGACATAATAGGACTCGCCAGGCAGGCTCTCGCAGACCCGGACTGGTTCGTAAAGGTCAGGTCAGGCCACGGGCGCGAGGTGCGGCGCTGCACCTACACCAACTACTGCGAAGGTTTGGATCAATCGCACAAGCAGGTGACGTGCAAGCTCTGGGACAGAGTTGAACTGGACGAGCCGGGCGTGCCCATGAGCCATGACGGACGCCGCCGTCTCATCCCGCCCCGCTGGACCGAGAAATAAAGCCGCCTGAAAATTTTTTTGTTTGCCGTAGGCTTTCCGGGCTACAATCCCTGCCGCAACAGGCCCAGAGCTTTTATCGTTCTTCAGAGTCTTACCCAACAACTTCAAACCACGTGTCTGCAAATCCTAAGAAGGAGATTCTTATGAGTACACCCTATTGTTGGACTGTCAATTCGTACGGAGAAGTATGGACGCTTTACCAGCAGGGCGGAGGCGAGTTGATTTCTCCCCCTAATCAGGACTTCGCGCAGGACATTGTTTACGGCTCCGGCTCGATCGTCTACGTCGTCAGCACAGAAGATCAGGCGGGCGGCGCTCTGATAAAGGGATGCGAGCCTCCTTTTGATATCAAGGTCAGCTGGTTTACCATCCCCGCGCCCGTGGCTGCGGCCCGCATCGCCAGCGACCCGAGCGGTAATCTCTGGACTGTTAATGACAAGGGAGAGGTCTGGTATATCAACGCGCCGCTCGGAGGCGGATATCTTGCTTCACCGGCCGGAGAGAGCTTCGCCATGGACATCTCCTGCGGCACGGACGGCACGGTCTGGATTGCCAGCGCGGAAATTGATCCTGACTACGGGAACCTGCTCAAGCGTTACGACCGGAACAGCAAGACATGGATTACTCTGCCCGGCCCTGCGTCCGGCGTTAAAGTGGCAGTCGGGCAGAACGGAACACTCTACGTGCTCAACTCCAAGGGAGAGGTCTGGCTTCTCTATCCCCAGGGCGGCGGCGTCATGATTTCTCCGCCCGGCCTGAGCTTCGCCTTAGACATTAGCGTCGGGCCGGATGGTACGCTCTGGGCTGTTAGCGGAAATAATGCCAGGAAGGGCGGCGGCGCCGTCATGTGGTGGGCCGGGGCTAATCAGATCTGGAACACAATCCCGATGCCTGCTGCCGCCACGGCGGTCTCCGGCGCACTCTGAAAACAGCCCCGGAATTTCCATCACTTAAAAGCGGCCGCATCTTCAGCTTTATGATTCAGACTGAAGTTGCGACCGCTTTTTAATTTCAAGATTTTGGAATTTGTTGCCACAAACTGTATGCTCGCGGTGTTCTATATTTAGTTGAGGATAGAAGTACTTCTCTCCCGGTTATCAGCGGTCAAAATCTCTAAGCCAGAAGCTTGTGGAGCCGGAAACATGAAAATGTTTTACCGAACGTTGACGCTATTGGTCTGCCTGTTTTTCATCACTGTCTCGCTGGCGGCGCAGACGAAAAACCCCATGCCGTTGCAGTCGCCCGCCCTGAGCCGCACTCACGTTGTCTTTGTTTATGCGGGCGACATCTGGATAGTCGAGCGCGCGGGGGGAGAGGCGCGTAGGCTCACCAACACGCCCGCGCTCGAAAGGCTACCGGTTTTTTCGCCTGACGGGACGCAGGTCGCTTACACCAGAAACAACCCGGCGGGCGGCCCCTTAAGCTGGGACGCTTACGTAATTCCGGTTTCGGGCGGCGAGCCCAAACGGCTGACCTATCACCCGGACGCCGACATTCCGGTGGGCTGGACGCCGGACGGCAGGAGCGTTCTCTTGGCTTCGTTCCGCGAGCGCACGGCTTATCTAGGCTACAGGCTCTACACGATTCCGAAGGATGGAGGCTTTCCCTCTGCGCTTCCGTTGCCGTCGGCCTTTGACGGCTCTCTCTCTCCGGACGGAAAGCGGCTGGCCTACACGCCGCTGTGGGGATTGAGCGCGCAGACCTGGCGCAACTACAGGGGCGGCGCTGCATCCAGAATCCTGATTGCAGACCTCACGGAAGGCGGCACGGAGGAGATCCCTAGAGCCGCCGACTCAAGCAACTCGGAGCCCATGTGGATCGGAGAGAAGGTCTACTTTCTTTCCGACCGCACGGGCACGACGAATCTCTTCAGCTACGACGCGGCGACGAAAAACGTGGAGCAACTGACGCGTTATGAAAAGTACGATGTCAAAGGGGCGGCGGCATCGGAGGACGCAGTGGTCTTCGTGCGGGACGGCGCGCTGCATCTCTTTGATTTGAAATCCGGCACGACGCGCGCGCTGGACATCAGCGTGGCGGGAGATTTTACTGAAACCAGGCCGCGCACTGTCGATGCGCTCAGGTGGATTAGCCTCTCCACGCTATCGCCGGACGGAGAGAAGATTCTCTTTGGCGCGAGGGGCGAAATCCTGACCGTTAATGTGAAGACGGGCGAGGCCGTGAATCTGACCGGGACATCCGGCACGGCGGAGCGTTCCCCCGCGTGGTCGCCTGACGGGCGGTCGATAGCATACTTTTCCGACGAGTCGGGAGAGAACGAGCTGCACGTGCGCTCCGTTGGCGACAACAGCGTGCGGCGCATAGGTGTTGAGACGAAGCCCTCCTTTTACAGCGAGCTTGTGTGGTCGCCCGACTCACGAAAGCTGGCCTTCTCCGACGCTCATCTAAATCTCTGGTTCGTAGACCTTGAAAGAGGCGCTCAGGCTCGTAAGGCGGACACGGCGCTTCTCTCCGACGGAACAAAATACTTTCAGCCCGTCTGGTCGCCCGACTCTAACTGGCTGGCCTACTCGAAATACCAGCCCAACCGGCAGCGCGCAATCTTCCTCTACGCGCTCGGAGCGGGAAAGGGCTATCAGGTCTCTTCGCCTGAGATGGACGCGCGCTGGCCCGTCTTCGACCAGAACGGCAGGTATCTATACTTTACAGGCAGCGCCAACATGGGGCCGGTCAAGTACGGCATGTCGTCCATGCCCTTCAATAATCAGGTGACGCGCAGCGCCTATGCGGCGGTGTTGAGTAAGGACGGCGCGTCGCCGCTCGTGGCGGCCGACAGCGAAGAGGCTGAAGCCTTCGCCATAGACGTTGAGGGTATAGACAGGCGCATCGTGCGCTTGCCGTTCGACGGGCGCAATGCGGACAGGTTGATGGCGGGCCGGAAGGGGCGGCTCTTTATAGTGGAAGGCGCGACGCTTCATCGCTACACGGTCGGGGCCGAGAAGGCGGAGAGGTTTGTGGAAGGCGCCGGCACCTACCGCATCTCGGGCGACGGCAGCCGCCTGCTCCTGCGCCGTCGCGGAGTCTGGGCCGTTATATCCTCGGACGCCCCGCCGAAACCGGAAGACGGCGTTCTCTCTCTAAAATCGATAGAGATACAGGTTGAGCCGCGCGCCGAATGGCAACAGATGTACGCGGAAGCCTGGCGGCTGATGCGCGAGTATTTCTACGACCCTAACATGCACGGGCAGAACCTTGCGGAGCTTCGCGCGCATTACCAGGCTTACATGCCGAACGTGGTCACTCGCGAAGGCTTGAACGAGCTTGCGATGGAGATGTTCTCGCACCTCTCCGTCAGCCACATGGCAGGCATCGCAGGGGGCGACACGCCCGGCGCGGGCGAGGATGAAAAGATAGGGCTCCTCGGCGCGGACTTCGAGATTGACAGGGGCCGCTACAGACTCGCGCGCATCTATCGAGGGAATCCAGCAATCGAGGGACTGCAAGCGCCGCTCGGACAGCCCGGCTCGAACGTCAAAGAGGGCGACTACCTGCTGGCGGTTGACGGCGCGCAGGTGAGCGCCGCCGAGAATCTTTTCAAGTATTTCACGGGCAAGGCCGGTAAGCGGGTTGAGCTTAAGGTCGCCTCCACTCCAGATGGAAAGAGCCCGCGCACCATCCGTGTAGTGCCGCTTGCGAGCGAGTACGCCGTACGACAGTACGATTGGATAGAGCGCAATCGTCGCAGGGTGGAAGAGCTGTCGGGCGGGCGGCTCGCCTACGTCTACCTGCCCGACACATTCAATAGCGGCTACGAAATCTTCAACCGGGAGTTTTACGCGCAGCTTGATAAGCAGGGATTGATTCTGGACGAGCGCTTCAACCAGGGCGGAGTCGCCGCCGATTACATCATAGATATACTGAGAAGAGCGCCTTTGCAGTCGGCCCGCCTCAGAGAGGGCGCGGACGTGCGCATGCCCGTGGGCATGCTCACAGGGCCGAAGGTGATGCTGACGAACGAGATGTCCGGCTCGGGCGGCGACACGCTTCCCTGGATGTGGAGACAGGCCGGGCTCGGGTTGATTGTCGGTAAAAGAACTGCCGGGCTGGGCGTCGGAGCTTCGAGCCAGGATTTGATTGACGGCGGACGCCTCAGCGTCCCCGACTGGGGCTGGTACAACCCCGTCAAGGGGATCTGGGACATAGAGAATCGCGGCGTGGCTCCCGACGTAGAGATAGAAGCGACGCTCGCGGACTGGCGCGCGGGCCGAGACCCGCAGCTTGAAAAGGCCGTGGAGATTGCCCTTAAGCAAATGGTTGTCAAACCATATCCGCCGCCAAAGCGCCCGCCCTACCCGGTCTATAAATAGGCATCTTCACCGCCGCAGACGCCGCAGAGGAACGCAGCGTATAGCGCAGAGAGATTGAATGCTTAACTCTGCGGCGTCTGCGGCGGTGATTGATTTTGAAATTGATCCCTATCGAAAATAGGGCTGTGAGCGCTGGCCGCCGACTGCTTAACTTCCCGACTGCTCGTAGGCGGCTATGAACTGCGGGTCGCGCCTCTTGAGATTCTCGTAGTCTATGCGCTTGCTCCTGGTCATGAGCCTGTAGGCGAAGGGCACAGGGCTCAGGCTCATGTAGTCCTTGACGTTCTCGAACCAGACAAGGCTCTCGTACGCGGCCTCCTGGTACTCTTCAATGACAGGCTTTCGCACCCTCTCGAACTCGGAGAGCGCTTCGCGCACGTCGGTCGTCGCCTGGAAGCATTTAGCGAGCGCGATAGAGTCTTCCAGCGCGAGCTTTGTGCCGGAGCCTATGGAGAAGTGGGCCGTGTGCAGCGCGTCTCCTATCAACACCACGTTCTCGTGGCTCCATTGCCGGTTCCTGATGTTGACGAAGTTTATCCATTTGGAGTTGTTCGACAGCAGCTCGTGGCCGTGCAGGTCATTAGCAAAGACCCGCCCCAGGTAATCACGCGTGGCATCGTCGGTCAGATGCTCGAAGCCCGCCTGCGCCCACGTCCCGGCGTCGCACTCGACTATGAAGGTGCTCATCTCCTTGTCGAACTTGTAGGAATGGGCCGCGAAGACGCCCGCCTCTGTTTCATGAAAGGTCAACGTGAGGCCGTGAAACAACTGGCGCGTGCCGTACCAGATATACTTGTTCGTGCGTACGCTGAGGTCTGGCCCGAAGTGCTCGCCGTACCTGGAGCGCGTGGCGGAGTTGATGCCGTCTGCGCCGACCAGCAGGTCGCACGCCCGTAAGCGCTCAACGTCGTCAATCTCCGTGCGAAAATTCAGCTCGACGCCGAGCGAGTGGCAGCGCCTCTGAAGAATCTGTAACAGCCTGAGCCGGGCGATGCCCGAAAACTTGTTGCCGCGAATCGTAATCTTCTGGTCGCGGTGAACCACGTCCACGTTATCCCAGGTCTCGAAGCTGCCGGTAATCTCCTCGTAAGACTCTTCGTCGTTGTCCCTCAGGTAAGAGAGCGTCTTGTCTGAAAAGACGACTCCCCAGCCGAAGGTGTCGTCCGGCGCATTGCGCTCGTAGACGGCAATCTCTCTTTCGCCATTCTGCTTCTTCATCAGAATGGCGAAATAGAGCCCGGCCGGCCCGCCACCTATAATGTTAATCTTCATAGAAGAATAGGCTGATTAATCTACTCTTTCAGAAGCTGAGCGGCGATGATGAGCTTCTGAATCTCGGAGGTGCCTTCGTAGATCCTCAGTGCACGTACGTCCCTGTAGAGTCTTTCGACGATGTGGCCGCGCACGAGCCCCGCGCCGCCGTGAATCTGAAGCGCCTGGTCAATGATGCGGCCGGCGGCCTCCGTGGCAAAGAATTTCGCCTCGCTCGCTTCGCGCGTGACGCGCTCCACACCCGCGTCCTTAAGGTAAGCGGCGCGGTAGACCAGAAGCCGCGCGGCGTCCAGTTCGGTCGCCATCTCTGCCAGCTTTTCCTGAATCAACTGGTGCTCGGCCAGAAGCCGCCCGAACTGCTTGCGAGTAGTCGCGTACTTGATGGCTTCATTAAGCGCGCGCCTGGCCATGCCGCACGCGGCCGCGCCCACGCTCGCGCGGAAAGCATCCATCGTCTGCATGGCAAGGCGAAACCCGTCGCCCTCTTCGCCTATGCGGTCTTCGGCAGGGACGCGGCAGCCGCGAAACTCAATCTCGCCTATGGGGTGCGGCGCAATCATCTCCGTGCGCTTGGTCACGCTGCAACCCTTCATGCGGGCGCTCACGACAAAGGCCGAAATCAATGGCCGCCCGTCTTCACGCTCGCCCGTCCTGGCAAAGAGCGTGTAGAAATCCGCCAGCCCCGCGTTCGAGATGAAGCGCTTCCGGCCGTCTATCACGTACCATTCGCCCTCACGCCGCGCGAGCGTCTGAATGCCTGCCACGTCCGAGCCCGCGTCCGGCTCCGTCAAGGCAAAGGCCGCTATGGCGCGGCCCGTCGCGGCACGCTCAAGCCAGAACTCCCTGACATGCTCTGTGGCCGCGCGGCTGATGGCATAAGTCCCTAGCCCCTGCATGACGAAGGCCAGGTCTGCCAGAGAGGATGAGTACGAGAGCGCCTCTCGTATCAGGCAGAGCGAGCGCACGTCCAGCTTGGAGCCGCCCGAAGCCACCGCGTAGCGAAGCAGCCCGGCGTCGGCCAGCAGAGCGAAGAGCGAGCGAAACTGCCCGTCAACGTCGCTTTCTTCCTCGTCTTCCGTGCGCGGCTCCACCTGATGCACGGCAAAGTCCGCCACCCGAGCGGCCAGGTTACGCTGCTCGTTGGTGAAAAACGGCATCTCTTCTACGAAGTTGTCGATCATTTAAATTTCGGGTCGCGTTTGGCTACGAAAGCTTCATAGGCTTCGCGGTAATCAGGGTGCTGCATGCAGGTGGCCTGCGCCTGCGCCTCCCATTCGAGCGCGGTCTCAAGGGAAACCTCCATCTCGCGGTTGAGCATCTCTTTCGTCATCGCCAGCGAGAAGCCCGGGCCGCTCGCCAGCCGCGTAGCAAGCGCAGCCGTCACGGCCGAAAGCTCGTCCGCCTGCACGACGCGGTTGTAAAGACCTATGCGCTCGGCCTCGCGCGCCGTTATGAAGTCGCCCGTGTAGAGCAGTTCAGTAGCTTTCGCCAGGCCGACCACGCGCGGAAGCAGGAAGGCCGCGCCCATGTCCGCGCCAGACAATCCCACGCGTACGAAGAGAAAGGCAATCTTGGCATCTTCGCTCGCGATGCGAATGTCCGAAGCGAGCGCTATGCAGGCTCCCGCGCCCGCGGTCGTCCCGTTGAGGCTGGCTATCACGGGCTTGGGCAAGGTGCGTATGTTTCGCACGAGCTCGCAGGTCATGCGCGTGAATTCCAGCAAGCCCTGCATGTCGCGCTCAAAGAGCGGGCCTATGATTTCGCGCACGTCGCCGCCCGAACAGAACGCGCGCCCCGCGCCCGTGATGACGACCGCGCGCACCGCACTTTCATCCCGCAGAGCCGCGAACGTGTCCGTCAGTTCTCGGTAGACTTCAAAGGTGAGGGCGTTGAGCCGTTCGGGGCGGTTGAGCGTGATCCAGCCCACGCCGCCGTCGCGCACTTCATAGAGAAAGCTTTTGGGTTCGAGCATAGATGACAATTTTAGATACGGACCGAAGCGTTCAAGGTCTATATGTCCCCTCTTCCAGTACCTCTATGGGCGCGGGCAGGCTGCCGTTCGCCAGCATCATGGCCGTGTCTTCGGCTTCCTCTTTGGTGAAGCGGCCTGTGATCTCGCCAG
>DASVVZ010000335.1:0-6003 GCA_036389875.1 Pyrinomonadaceae bacterium | reverse complement strand
CAGTGCGGTTGGAGCTAAAGCGCGGGGGACGCGACCGCTCCGCACAGTTCAACTGGACTACGGACGCCAACGCCAAAGCGCTCGCCAACGAGTACTGGCGCGCGGCAGACCAGGCCATACTGGTCTTCGACATAGCGGTCTCGCGCGAGAATCTTCCGCTCGAAGCGCCGAAGCTGATGGACAGGCTTGACCAGCTTCTGTCCAGGGGCGGCCTCTCAGACCCGGAACAGCTCATCCCGCTTCTCAGGGAGCTGAGCACGGACGAGCGCGTCCCGCTCATAGCACGCAACCACGCCAGCCGCCTGCTCAAGAAGATAGAGAAATAGGGGATGGAGTTAGGGGTTAGGGGATGGTAAAAGAAAATCAAGCGCGCTTTCTTTTACCATCCCCCGCCCTGTAAAACCCCCCTCCCCCGCATTGTCGCCGCTTGCTTTTATACGCCCCGCTCGGATAAATTATCGTCTCACCGGAGCGCATCCCGCCCCTCGTACTGTGAAGCGTGACAAAGACGCCGATGGCTATTCGTCTCATCAAAAATCATAAGTCTGAAAGGAACCCCTTAACAAAAGAGCCATGAAAGCTTTCCCAACCGATAACATACGCAATCTCGCCGTCATCGGACACGGCGACTCAGGCAAAACGCAGCTCGTCAGCTCTCTCCTACATATCGCCGGGGCAACGCCTCGCTGGGGCAAGGTGGATGAAGGCACTTCTACAACCGATTACGAAGAGGATTCGATTGCGCGCAAGATTACGCTTAACACTGCGCTGGCGCACCTGGAGCACCGCGAGCACAAGATCAACTTCATAGACACGCCCGGCTACGCGGCCTTCATCAGCCACGCGCGCCCCGCCCTTCGCATAGCCGACTGCGCGCTCGTGGTAGTTGACGCCGTCAACGGCGTGGAGGTGCAGACGGAGAAAGCCTGGGCTTACGCCAACGAATTTATCCTGCCGCGCATGATGGTCGTCACCAAGCTGGACAAGGAGCGGGCGGAGTTGGGAACGGCGCTCAACTCAGCCACCAACACCTTCAGCCGCGCCATCATCCCCTTTACGCTTCCCATAGGAAAAGAGCGGGACTTTCGCGGCGTGGTGGATGTCGTTCACATGAAGGCCTACGAGTTCGACGAGCAGGGCAAGGCCAAAGAGATTCCCATCCCCGAGACCGGGCGCGATGTGGTCGAAAGAACCAGGGAGAGACTGATTGAGCTAATCGCGGAATCCGACGACGCGCTGATGGAGAAGTATTTCGAGCAGGGCACGCTGGACGAAGCG
Organism: Pyrinomonadaceae bacterium; assembly: GCA_036389875.1. Taxonomy (GTDB): domain Bacteria; phylum Acidobacteriota; class Blastocatellia; order Pyrinomonadales; family Pyrinomonadaceae; genus JACVRN01. The sequence goes on along the minus strand of DASVVZ010000335.1, from coordinate 4,725 downwards.
GATATCCTGCCGAACATCACCAACGCCATAGCCAACAGCAAGCTCTGCCCCGTCTTCTCGGTTTCGGCCACGACCCTCGCCGGTCTTTCTACCCTGCTGGATCACATCGTAGAGTTCGTGCCCGACCCGGCGCACCACGTGGAAGAGCACGGGCGCACCGCGCCGGAAGCCGACGGCGGCGATACCATCACGCGCAAGTATGACGACAACGCGCCCTTTTCGGCCTACGTCTTTCGCACCATCGCAGACCCCTTCGCGGGCCGCATCAACGTGATGAAGATAATTAGCGGCCACGTCTCGACGGATGCGACCGTCTACAATTCCACGCGCGGGTTGCAGGAACGGCTCGGCGCTCTGAACGTCATGCAGGGCAAGCAGCTGGACAAGGTCAACGAGGCTCACACGGGCGACATCATCGCCTGCGTTAAGCTGAGAGAGACGCAGACGGGCGACACCCTGTGCGACAAGTCCGCTCCTATTGTTTACGACGTTGTCGAATATCCGGAGGCGGCCATAGCCTTCGCCATAGAGCCTAAGTCGCGCCAGGACGAAGAGAAAATCTCGGTCGCGCTCCACAAGATTCTGGAAGAAGACCCCTCGCTCCATTTCGACCGCGACGCGCAGACCAAAGAGTTTCTGCTCTCGGGCTCCGGCCAGCTTCACGTAGAGACAGTCGTGGAGAAGTTGAAGAACCGCTATCACGTAGAGGTCGCGCTGCATCCTCCGAAGGTTCCCTACAAGGAGACGATTACGGCGCGCGCGGAGGTGCAGGGACGCCACAAGAAGCAGACGGGCGGGCGCGGGCAGTTCGGAGACTGTAAGGTGGTATTCGAGCCACTGGAGCGCGGCAGCGGCTTCATCTTCGAGGACAAGATTTTCGGCGGCTCAGTGCCGCAGAACTTCCGCCCGGCAATCGAGAAGGGAATCGTGGACGCCGCTGCGGGCGGCGCGGTCGCGGGCTACCCGCTCGTGGACTTCAAGGCCGTGCTGGTTGACGGCTCCTATCACACGGTGGATTCCGACGAGCACTCCTTCCGCGCAGCCGGGCGCAAAGCCTTCCGCGCCGCTATGGAGAAGGTCAAGCCCACCCTGCTTGAGCCGATCATGGACGTGGAGGTCGTCGCGCCACAGGAATATAGCGGCGACATCATGGGCGATTTGAACTCCCGCCGGGGACGCGTGCAGGGCATGGACATGCGCGGCAACCAGCAGGTGATTAAAGCGCAGGTTCCCATGGCCGAGATGCTCGATTACCAATCGAAGCTCAACTCCATCACGGCCGCGCGCGGCTCCTATCACATGCAGTTCTCGCACTACGACCAGGTGCCCGGCCAGATAGCGCAAAAGGTCATAGACCAGGCACGCGCCGAAGGCAGAATCAGGGCGGAAGAGGAAGACTAAGCGGAGAGAGTAGGATCCCACGCACGCCAGAAACGGCACGAATAGCCTCCGGCTATTCGTGCCGTTTCTATCGTGGAGGGGAAACTTCTTCTACTTTCCCTCGAATGGGGCCGCTGGCATTCAAGCTCAATCTCTCAGCCATTTCAGCATGTGAGGATAAGGGGAGACGCCTCTCCGTCGCGCTTCTTCGCCCATCGCGGTCAAACCCAGAGCCTGAAGCCCGCTCGCGCCGGGATACACGCCCACGCCGTAGGTGAACAGCAACCCTTCGGACTTTCCCATGTAGCCGCCTTCGTGAAACAGTATCTTCGGGTCAATCCCCAGATGCCTGACGGCTGCATAGGCCCAGGCGGTGGCCAACACCTCCACGGCGTTCATGTTAGCGCCCGGGATAATGACCTCCCCACACAGACTTTTACGCAACTGGCCATCCGCGACTGCCAGATGCCCCGCCTCGTGCAGCAGGTCTCCGGGGTAGATCAGCCGGGATTCATCAACCAAGAGTCTGCCGCCTTCAACCAGAATGCCCGGCAGAAAGGTTTCCACGGTTAGCTCTGCGGGCAAGACCTCGATTCCGATGGAGATGAGGAACTCGGCTATACTACATGTCACAGCGTCACGGAACATAATTGAAGGCTCACAAATATCTTGTCTTAAGAATCTCCATGTGATGCTGAACGTGCCCTGCCATGATGAAGCAGAGCGCCCGCACGCTCACCTCGGCATTGCTCGCAAGCCCTCGCCTCTGCCACGCGGCCTCGTCCAGATGCTTGAGCATCAGCAGATTCGCGCCCCTCACAAGCTCAAACTCGCGCACAAGCTCTTCAAACCGGACGGCATTGAAGCTCGCATGACGAATGTAGTCGTCCTGCTCGAACCCCGGCAGCTCCGTCCCATCATTTCTGGCGAACCTGAGCGCGCGGTAAGCGAATATTCGCTCGGTGTCTATAATGTGACCGACCAGCTCCTTAATGCTCCACTTGTCGGAGGCGTACCTGTGAGCCGCCTTCTCTTCGTCAATGGCGCGCAACTCGCGCGCCGTAGCATCCATCTGTTCAGCCAGCGTCGCCAGAATGTCGCCCTCAGGCACCAGCGAAACATATTTGCCGTAGTAGGGCGCGTACTCCGAAGCTTCAGGGAAATTGCTTGCCGACGCAGACATATAAAAGTCCTCCAAAGATTTGTTGCCGCAATCTTACCGAATATGTAGGCGCGAGTATAACTCACTGTCCCGCCGCTAAAGGGGCGCTGAGAGAAGAGGAAACCCTGGTGAAATAATAAACGGATTTTCCTCTCTTCATATATGCACACATTTACTCTTTTATATAATCTCAAGATGTTCAGGATTAACCATTACAGTTAGCTCCGGTGAGCATAGCAGAGCAACGAGAAGATAGTAGTAGAAGAAGAGGGAAGTCAATATTAATATAAGGCGTTTTAAGCAGCTCAAGCTGCCATTGACCTCATAACAAGAGGCTAGTATCTTCCGAGTTGCTCTAATCGCCCATTGATGATTGTGCGGAAATTTATAGCTTGTGGGGGATTTGGCCGAAGGGTTAATTCTAGCGTCAGATGCTCGCCTTTCTGTGTAGGAATTGACAAAGTTCTTGACAGCCCTCACTAAATGGCATTAACTATTTTTGGCTGCCAGTAGAGCTTCGATAGCTCTCTCTTCCTAAAACCCATACTGGAGATATTGCAATGAAAGTTAATGGAAATAGACAGATTCCGAACATGATAGTTTATGCTGCGCTTTATGCGATTATTTTCGGGGTTAGCATCTGGGTATTAATTACCGACAGAGAAAGCCCCACCAACTGGCTCGCATATGCTGCCATGACTGTGTCAGTTTTGTTAGGAGGGATTAAATTCGCTCTACATTCATGGAAGCAACAACGAACTGCATAGGATAATTAAAAAAATCCTCAAGGTACGGATCGGGTTGGGGCGGTCGTTTGGCGGTTCCAGACCTTTTTGTTTAAAGTAGAAATCCATTAGCATAAGCCATGTTTAAATAGTTGCCGCACCTAACAACTCATTCAACCGGGGCGCGAATAGCGTCTCTTTTATCGAGAACTTGAATCTACCGACATTGAATGCGCGCTCGGCTAACTCGGGCGTTAGCCTGCGGAATAGCATTCCTTGCGAGCGTTCTTTGCGAATCATCTTGGGCTCGCCACCAATGTCCGTTCAGCCAGGGAGGAATCGATAGTGCGTCGAACTTTGCTCATGCTTGCCTGCGTCTTGGTATTGTCGGGTCTGGCAGGTGGTGTCGCAGTGATGCGCAAGAAGCCCAAGTCAGAGCCGGTGCCACCCAATAGACCGACGCCATCAGACCCGCAACAAGCAGATGTCACGAAGGCAGGAGTTTGGCAGCCGCCTTCGGGGCTACAACAAATCCCTATCTGGCCGAACGGTGCGCCGGATATGGAAGGTGTTTCCCAACCGGCCGAGAGAGTTGAGCTTACAAAAGCTCCGGATGTCGTCGCGGGTCGCCCTTACACAGTGGTCTATGACGTAACCTCTCCAACCATGACGGTCTTTCCGCCCAGGGGCATGAATACCGGCGCGTCGATGGTGGTTTTCCCCGGTGGGGGATTTCAACTCTTGGCGATGGATCTTGAAGGTACTGAAATATGCGACTGGATGACAGCCAAAGGCATTACATGCGTCTTGCTCAAGTATCGCGTTCCCAAAAGCGATCACTACTGGGACAAGGGTTGCCGTTGCCACATCACACCCAAAATTCCCCGCGCACTTCAGGACGCGCAAAGAACGATTAGGCTCGTTCGTGCCAGGGCGAATGAGTTGAACCTCGATCCCAACAAGATTGGGGTGATCGGCTTCTCGGCGGGCGGCTATCTGGTCGCGCAGACCAGTAACATATTCAAGCCTACTTACAAGCCGGTCGATGCGGTTGATAAACTAAGCAGCCGCCCTGACTTCGCCGTTGCACTTTATCCTGGTCATCTGTGCCGCTCCGGCGCCACTCTAGATCCCGGCATACGTGTCACTAAGCAGACGCCGCCGACATTCCTGTTGCAGGCGTGGGATGACCCCGTCGACGAAATCTGCAACAGCACCGTCTATGCGCGTGCTCTTGATGATGCTGGCGTCCCGGCAGAAGTTCATCTCTTCGCCAAGGGCGGTCACGCCTTCGGCCTGAGGCGCAAGGAGCATCCAGTGGCGATGTGGCCTTCGCTTGTGGAGAACTGGCTCAAAGAGATCGGAGTTCTGTAGTTTTAGCCGCACTAAAAAAAGCCGCAGGCTAACAACCCCTTCAACGCGAGCGGAATCAGCATTGATTTTATGTGCTAGACTTGG
>DASVVZ010000334.1:0-2976 GCA_036389875.1 Pyrinomonadaceae bacterium | reverse complement strand
CGAGGCTGTGGAGGAGGCGCGCGGGGGCCGGCCCGAAGAACTGAAGAACGAGCTGGGCGACCTGCTCTTTCAAATTGTCTTCTACGCGCAGGTCGCACGAGAGCGCGGAGAGTTCTCTATAGACGACGTGACGGACGCTATTCACACCAAGATGGTGCGCCGCCACCCGCACGTCTTCGGCGACGACACGGCGCGCGATTCCGCGGAAGTCCTGCGCAACTGGGAGGCGATTAAAGCCGAAGAGAAGCGCGCGGCGGGTAAAGACAAACCAGAAGAGGACGCGTCGCTGCTGGACGGCGTCTCCGGCAAAGCGCCCGCTCTCATGGAAGCGCACCAGCTTTCGACCAAGGCTGCGCGCGTAGGCTTTGACTGGCAGGGCGTGGAAGATATCTTCGTGAAGCTTCATGAAGAGCTGGACGAATTGCGCGAGGCCATACGCGAGCACGCGGAATCCAAGGAAGCCGGCCAGGAGCAGGTGCGCGAAGAAGTCGGAGACGTGCTCTTTGCCGTCGTCAACATAGCGCGCCACCTGAGCATAGAGCCGGAAGCGGCGCTGAAAGTCACCAACCGAAAGTTTCGACGGCGCTTCCGACACGTAGAGCGCCGGCTGCTAGAGCGCGGGCGCACCCCCGACGCCTCCACGCTCGAAGAGATGGAAGCCCTCTGGCAGGAAGCCAAGCGCCAGTGATGGTGCGGCGAATGACAAGCGGCAGGAAAAGAGGTTACATTTAAGAGCGGCGGGTCGTTTTATTCATCGCTCGTCATTATCACTTATTACTTTTTTCAGGAGACTTTCCCTCGCATGACGATGATTCAGTTTGTGCGCAATTATGAAGATCTTTCGACGGATCGTGGTTATCAATTCAAGTTCCATTGCGACAAGTGCGGCAACGGCTACATGTCGCGCTTTCAGCAATCCGTGATTGGAACGGCCGGGTCGCTCTTGCGCGCCGCCGGCGACTTCTTCGGCGGCTGGGCAAGCTCAGCCGGAAACTCTGCTTATGACATTCAGCGCTCAATCGGAGGCAAGGGCCACGATGAAGCGCTGGAAAAGGCTGTCGAAGAGGGCAAAGCCCATTTTCATCAATGCTCGCGCTGCGGGCGATGGGTCTGCCCGGAAGTCTGCTGGAATCAGAGCGCTGGGCAGTGCGAAGACTGCGCCCCGGATTATCAGGAAGAGTTGGCCTCATCACACGCGCAGGCAAAGGCGGACGCCGCGCGCGAGCAGCTCAACGAGAGGGCGCGGCAGACCGATTACGCCTCAAATATAGAGATGAGCGCGGATTCTGTCCTGAGCGCTCCGCAGCCCCGACGAGCGAATGCCTCGGCCGGCACGAAGACCATAGCCTGCTCTTCGTGCGGAGCTGATGTAGGCCGGGCCAAGTTCTGTCCTGAGTGCGGGACGCCCACTAAGCCCGAGCCGCTGACCTGCAAGGGCTGCGGTCATCAGCCGGAACAGCCTACCAAGTTCTGTCCTGAATGCGGCGTAAAGATGCCGCTCATAAGCTAGGCCGCCTGACCTATGCAATGAGACAGTATAAGACCGCCCCCAGGGCTTTAAGCCCCGGGGCAGCCTTATACTGTCTCTGCTTCTATAATTTCCTTACAAAAGCTGTAACAGTTCGGCCGCAAGCCTTACTGCCTCTCTTTAGGCTTCCCTTCCCGGGATGTGAAGCTCCGTAGGCGGTCGTGCGGGAAATAGCTCACGGTTGTTAAAGAATTGCCGCCTCTCTCAGCAGGTCGCCTTCGCTGAATCTTTCGGGACGAAGCGGCCAGGCATCCAGCAGCCGCGTTTCATTATAGAGAATCAGCTCTGAAATGAGCCGGCCCGTGGCCGGGGAGTGCATCACTCCGTGGCCGCTGAAGCCGTTGGCAAGGAAGAGGCCGACGACGCCGGGTGCGCGCCCTATGATGGCGTGATGATCCGGCGTCATCTCGTAGAGACCCGCCCAGGCTCGCTGCGGGTTTACTTCGGCTTCGGCAAGACACGGCACGCGACTGGCCGCCCGCACTAAAATCTTCTCAATGAAGGAGAGGTCAAAGTCTGACTTGAAGCCGGGCCTCTCTTCCGGGTCATTCCATGCGAGCAGGATTCTCCGGCCTTCGCGGCGAAAGTGAAAGCCCGTGGACATGTCTATCACCATGGGAAAGCGCGCGGGCAGCTTATCAAAAGGCTCCGTGGGGACTAGCTGTCGCCGCAGAGGCTCTACGGGCAGCTCGCATCCGGCAAGCCTCGCCACGCGAGCGGCCCACGCTCCCGCGGCATTGACCACGTTGCGCGTCATCACGCGCCCGCGCGAAGTGGCGACAGCCGACACCTCTCCGTTTTCAACCTCTATGCCGGACACCTCAGTCGAGAGCCACAGCCTTGCGCCCTGCTCGCGCGCGCGAAGCATGAAGCCCATCATCACGCTGTGCGGGTCAACGAAGCCGTCCGTGGGGCAGAAGGTTCCGCCCGCTATGTCGTCGCTTCTAAGCTGCGGGACAATCTCGACGATATCGTCTCTGGATACAAGCTCGACCTGCTTTAAGCCGAGCCCTATCTGCCGCTCCCTGTTCGCTCTCAAATAGTCCAGGTGTCGCTCAGAGGTGGCGACGAAGAGATAGCCGTGCGGGCGGTAATCAGCCGGATAACCCGTGGCCTCTTCGAAGCGAGAGAAGAAGTCTATCGAGTAGAGCGACATCAGAATGTTGACGGGCGTGGAGAACTGGGCGCGCACGCCTCCCATGCTTTTGCCCGTGGAGCCCTTGCCCTGATGCGCCTCTCGCTCTATGACAAGCACGTCGCGGCAGCCAGCCTCCGCCAGATGATAAGCGATGCTCGCGCCTACTATGCCGCCGCCTATGATGACCACGTCCGCAGTTTCAGTCATGGCTTTTGATTAATGAGAGATGTAGATGAATGACGCGCATCACACGCGACGCGAAAACGCTCTCATAATGCTACAAACCCGTGCGGGATGAAAAGAAGAGCGA
>DASVVZ010000333.1:0-6904 GCA_036389875.1 Pyrinomonadaceae bacterium | reverse complement strand
AGCCTGCCGAGGAGGGCGACGAGCCGCTGCCGCCGGACCTTGTTGGAAAGCCGCAGGAAGCAGAGGTCATCTCGGTCCGCACGCAGGTGGTGAACGTGGACGCGGTCGTCTATCACAAGAAGACCGGCAAGATAATTCCGGGGCTGAAGCGGGAGAACTTCGCCATCTTCGAGGACGGCGTCAAGCAGGAGATCACGAACTTCGCCACGCCTGAAGCGCCGATTACGGTCGCGCTCGTGCTTGAGTACAGCAAGCTTTCATCTGCCCTTGGCCGCACGAGCGTCTACGACGACGGGCGCGAAGAGGTCTTGCGCCCGGCTGCCATGTTCCTCTCGCAGTTCGTGCGACCGCCGGACGACTACGTCTCCGTCATAGCCTATGACATACGGCCCACGCCGCTCACGGACTTCACCAACAACCCCGGCCGCATAGGCCAGGTCATCAACCTGCTCCTGAGCAACTATCCGGCATTTCGAGAGACGAATCTCTTCGACGCGCTCAAGTTCACGCTCATAGGCGGGCGCGGCGACTCGGTCGTGCTGGATAACTCAAGGGAGCGCACGGCCGAGTACGCCGGGCTGGCCTCGGTGCAGGGACGACGCAAAGCCATACTGCTGGTGGCTTCCGGCATAGACACCTTCAGCAAAGTAAACTACGGACAGGCTAGAAAGATAGCGCAGAACGCCGGCGTCCCCATCTACATCATCGGCACGGCCAATCTCTTCTTAAAGAGGTACGGCGAGATGATGGATCCGAACGACGACCTGCTGGGCAATCCCGGCCGCATGACCATGCTGCAGGCTCAGAACACGCTCAGGACTTTCGCCACGGAAACCGGCGGAGCCTATTACCCTGTCACTTTCGCGGGCGAGTTGCCGAACGTGCTTCAGACCATCAACGCGCTGCTTCGCAACCAGTACAGTTTGGGCTATAACCCGGGCGAGCGGCGCGACGGCAAGCAGCACAAGATTGTCGTCAAGGTGGACGTTGACGGCGACGGCCAGTACGACGACAAGGAGTACATAGTGCAGAACCGCCAGTTCTACAACTCCCCCAAGGACGAGCCGCCTAAGAAGTAAGAGCCGAAAGAATCGCTAAAGAACAGACCGCGGAACAACACTAAGCGGCACGAAAGAGGATATACATTTCGTGCCGCTTCCTGTTGTTTCGCGGTTGATTTTCAGATGCCGTACAGCCGTAGCCTAAACTCGTCGTTGAAGGCTCTAAGCTCTGTGCGCTGGCCCGAGAAGGCGCGAGAGGCCCGCAGCAGCTCGGGCAGGCCGCCCCGTGCAAGCGCCAGCCCGTAAGCCGGGCTTGAGAAGATGGCTGCGACCTGCGGGTTAAGGCGCTGCGGTATCCCGTAGCGTATGGCCTTCTGCGCGAGAGGCGCGAACCCAAGGGTGCGGCGGGCGTTGATAATCTCTACGGAACGGTCAAAGATGTGCAGCCTCGTGGGAATATCCCTGAGCGCGAGGTCTCTGTGGATGAGCGCGTTAGCGACCGCCTCGCTGACGGCCCCGCGATGATAATTAGAGCGCGCCACCAGAGCCGTCTCGTCCGCTTCCGCTTCCGGAAAGTTGCGGCGCGGTCGCGTCTCCCACAGGTCCGCGTACCGGCTTATAAAGCTCAGGGCCGCCTCAAAGAGTGTATGTAGATTGCCCTGTAGCGTGACGCGCTCAACGACTTCCGATTGAGTGTTCTCGCCCGCGAAGCGAGCCGCCACTATGCTTGAGCGCGAGAGCAGCTCTGCCACTCGCTCATCTCGTCCGAAAAGCAGAAGTCCCGCGACGGTCGGCACAACGTCGCCGTCGCGCGTCGCCGCCAGCAGCAGGTCGCGCTTGAGCACGTCGCCCGTAGGGTAATTCGCCGCGCTCGCTTCATCAAAAGCGTCGCCCTCGAATTCACGCAGGTAGCTCCACAGGTGCGCCTCATCAATGTCTTCTACGCGAGCGTCCATGACCGGCACGTTCTCGTAACGAAGCGGGCGCGCGTCGTCCATCAGGGCCGACAGCTCTTCGCGCGTCGCCTCGCGCTTCTCCGAGCCGAAGCGCATGTAGTAGCGGCCGTCGCGCGTTCTGTACGGGCGACGACGCCCTTCGACATCGAGCGCCACGATGCGGCGGCCACTGTCGAAGGCTATGCGGTCTATTAAGGGGACGAGCGTCGGCTCTATCTCTTCGCGACAGATACGCACCAGCTCTTCCTGCACGCCTTCGGCGTCGTCCAAGCCTTCTACGCGCATCTGGTCGTTGACGCCGAAGACAATGACGCCCCCGCCCGTGTTGGCCAGGGCCACAATCTCCTGCGCTATCTTCTCTGTGTTGGAGAGCTTGACCTTGAGTTCAAGGAAGGTGTCTTCGCCGCCTCTGACCATTCGCATCAGTTCCGTGCGAGAGGTTTGCGGGGCCGGACTGGAGGCCAGGAACTCCTGGAAAGAGCGTTCCGTGACGGGTTCGTGCCGTTGGTTGCTGCGAAATTTTCTGCGAGCCATTTTTGTCTGGACGGGGCTTGCCGCCATCCCGCCCGGATGCGCTTGAAAGAATCTCTCCCGGCGCATCGCTGGATTCCGAGCGGCCAATTTCTGAAACGCGTGCGGCCGCTCCCGGTTAATTTCAACGCCCGCGAGGCCGGAATATTCCTAGGCCATATGAAAGCGAGCGCTTACTGGAACTCTTGCACTATATTTTGAGTTCGCGTGGCAGTATAACATGAACGCAGGCGGCTCTCAGAGTCCGCGTTTGTGAAAGCGGCTGCCGGCGGTTTAAGTTTCGGCCATATGAAAAAGAAGCGGATTAAAGTTTACGTCAGCCTCGGCTCGAACCTGGGCGAGCGCGCGGGGAATCTGCTGCTCGGCGTGCGCGGGATGATGAACGCCGGGCTTTGCGTCTCGCGCCTTTCATCCGTTTACGAGACGGAGCCCGTGGACGTGACCGAGCAGCCCGCTTTCCTGAACATGGTCGCAGAGCTGACGATTGAGCATCCGCCTTCACCGGAACAGGTGATGGCGCGGCTGCTTCGCATAGAGTACGCTATGGGGAGACGCCGCACGGGGCTTGCGCGCGGCCCGCGCATCATAGACCTGGACCTGCTGCTCTACGGCGACGAAGAGCGCGCGACCGCGTTTCTCATCCTGCCGCACCCGCGCCTGCACCTGCGCCGCTTCGTGCTCACGCCGCTCGCCGAGCTTGCGCCGCAGCTCATGCATCCCACCCTCAAACAGACAATCGCACAGCTTTTGGCCGGGGCCGGGGACGACTCGCGTGTGGAGCGCTGGCTGGCTCGGGGCTGATTCTGCCGCCGAATTTTCCTCCTTGCTTTTCCGACGCATCGGCCTATAATTGGTGACTTCTGGGAACCCTTATGTAAAAGCGTGAAGCGAAACCGAGCGGTGACTGTCACTTCTGTTGAATGTGGGAGTCGCCGCCTATCACTTTGGTGGAAAGTCTAAAAGGATGGCCTATCTCAAACCGCAGAGACCCGAAAAAGTCACCGCCCCTTCTCTCAGAGCGAGCAAAGAGCGCGGCGAGCGTCTTGTTTGCCTGACGGCTTACGATTACCCCACGGCGCGCATCGTTGACGAAGCGGGCATAGACGTGGTGCTCGTCGGCGACAGCATAGGAAACGTCATCTTCGGCTACGGCAACACCGTGCCGGTCACGATGGACGAAATCGTCATGCACACGCGGGCCGTGCGCCGCGCAGTCCAGCGTGCGCTGCTGGTGGCCGACATGCCTTACGGCTCTTTTCACACCGGCGCTGACGACACAGTGCGCGCCGCGCTAAGGCTCATCAAAGAGGGCGCGGCCGAGGCAGTCAAGCTGGAGGGGGGCCGCAAGCGTGCGCCGCTCGTAAAAAGGCTGGTGGATGAAGAGATTGCGGTGATGGGTCACATAGGCTTGACGCCGCAATCGGTCAACAAGCTGGGCGGCTATCGCGTGCAGGGTAAGACGGCCGAGACGGCACGCGCCCTGCTGGACGACGCCAGGGCGCTCGAAGACGCTGGGGCCTTCGCCATAGTACTGGAAGTCGTCCCGCGCGAGATCGCCAAGCTCATCACGGAGAGCGTCAAGATTCCCACGGTGGGCATAGGCGCTGGGCCGCACTGTGATATACAGGTGCTGGTTCTGCACGACATGCTCGGGCTGACCTTCGGGAAGGTCGCGCGCTTCGTCCGCCCCTACGCCAACATGCGCGAGACGATGACGGATGCCGTGAGCCGCTTCGCTGAAGATGTCAGGAGCGGCAGTTATCCGTCCGAAGATGAATCCTACGGCCTGCCTCCAGAGGCCGCAGCAGAGCTTAATATCTCAACGAAAGATGAGAAGACGGAAACTAACAAACAGTAATCAGCAATCAATAGCCGGCCCGGGGCTAAACCGGCTGGCTGCTGGAGACTGATTACTGATTACTGTTTATGGAGATTATCAATCGCCGCCAACGCATGAGTTCCGTCGCGCGCAAGGTGCGCCGCGAAGAGGACAAGACCATAGGGCTCGTCCCTACGATGGGAGCGCTACACGAAGGCCACCTGAGCCTCGTGCGGGAAGCCAGACGAATGTGCGACGTAGTTGTCGTCTCCGTCTTCGTCAACCCTGCGCAGTTCGGACCCAACGAAGACTTCCAGCACTACCCGCGTGACCTGACGAAAGACACCACGCTGCTGACAGACCTCAACGTTGACTACATCTTCGCGCCCGCGATGGAAGAGATTTACCCGAAGGGCTTCTCCACTTACGTTAAAGTCGAGGGGCTGTCGGACCAGCTTGAAGGGGCTTCGCGTCCCGGCCACTTTCGCGGCGTAGCGACCGTCGTGACGATTCTCTTCAACGTAGTCCGGCCTGACTTCGCCTTCTTCGGCCAGAAGGACGCGCAGCAAACGCTGATCGTCAGGCGGCTGACGCGCGACCTCGCCTTCGACACGGAGATAGTCATACTGCCGACCGTTCGAGAGGAATCGGGCCTCGCGCTGTCGTCCCGAAACGCCTATCTGGATGAGGACGAGCGTCGCGCGGCTACGGTTCTCTACCGCGCGCTTCGCACGGCCAAGGAGGCTTACAAGAACGGCGAGCGCAACGCCTCTCGCATTGCGGACTCCGTGCGCTCAACGGTTGAGACCGAGGCGCGCGCGCGCCTGGATTACGTGAGCGTCGCGGACGCCGACACGCTCGAAAAGCTGGAGAAGCTGGACGACCGGCCCGTCCTCATAGCCCTGGCCGTCCACGTTGGAAAGACCAGACTGATTGACAACGTAGTGCTCAACCGGGCCAGGCAGAAGGAAGATGTGACCGTCAAAACCTCATAAAGTCTGTGCCGCCTCTCTTAAACCGGGCGGCGTCGACTTCCCTTCTATCGATTTCGCGCGGACGCCCTTTCTCGCATACAATCTAAGACATGACCGAGAGAACTAAACAGAAAGCTCATATCGAGTTCCGGCTCAACGACGAAGCCGTGGAGGTAGCCTTTGCACCGCACAAGACTCTGCTGGAAGTCCTGCGCGAAGACCTCAGCCTGACCGGCACGAAACACGGCTGCGAGCTTGGCGAATGCGGCACCTGCACGGTGCTGATGGACGGGCGAGCGGTGCTCTCATGCCTGGTGCTCGGGCTGGACGCGGAGGGGCGCAGCGTCATGACTATCGAAGGCATGGCGGGTGAGGGTGGCCTTCATCCGCTGCAGGACACCTTCGCGGATTTGGGCGCGGCGCAGTGCGGCTACTGCACGCCTGGCTTCCTGCTGGTTGCGAAGGAATTGCTGGAAGCGAAGCCCTCCCCAACGCGCGAAGAGATAAAGGAAGCGCTCGCGGGCAATCTCTGTCGTTGCACGGGCTACATCAAGATTTATGAAGCGGTCGAACTGGCGGCTGCCAGAATGAGGGGCGAAGAGGCGCTGCCCTCCAAGGAGATTATCTACGGTTATGAGTAAGAACGGAAACGGGGCGAATGGAAAGAACAATGGGCCGTTTAGTGTCGTCGGCAAGCCCTTTCGCAAGGTGGACGCCCGCCAGAAATGCACTGGCCAGACGAAGTTCGCCGACGACATAGTGATGCCGCGCATGCTCCATTGCAAGATGCTTCGCAGCCACGAGCCGCACGCCGTCATAAAAAACATAGACGTCTCGAAAGCCCTCGCGCTTCCAGGCGTCATGGCCGTCATCACAGGCCGTGACTTGCCAACGCCTTACGGCATCCTGCCCGTCAGCCAAGACGAGCACCCGCTCTGTGTCGAGCGCGTGCGCTTCATAGGCGACCCCGTGGCGGCCGTCGCAGCCCTGGACGAAGACACGGCCTTCGACGCCATGAACCTGATTGAGGTCGAGTACGAGCGGCTGCAAACCATCACGAACATAGAAGAGGGCGTGATGATTTCCGAGCCGCGCATACATGATTACGGCGACTACGGCAACGTTCACAAGAATGTCTCGCTCGAATTCGGCGACATGGAAGAGGGATTCGCTGAGGCCGATCTTATACGCGAAGACATACTCTTCTACGAAGGCAACACGCACCTGCCGATGGAGCAGCACGCGTCGCTCGCCCATTTCGACCCGGACGGGAAACTGACTCTCTGGAGTTCCACGCAGACGCCGCATTACGTTCACAGGGCGCTCGCCAAAACGCTCGGTCTTCCCGCGAGCCACATTCGCGTCATAGCCACGCCGAACGGCGGCGGCTTCGGCGGAAAATCCGACCCCTTCAATCACGAGATAGTCGTCTCCAAGCTCTCGATGATAACGGGCCGCCCCGTCAAGATTGCCTTAACGCGCGAAGAGGTCTTCTACTGCCATCGCGGCCGCCACCCCGTCCTGATGAAAGTCCGCACGGGCGTCAAAAAGGACGGCGCGATAACGGCCATGGACTTTCAGTCATTTCTGGACGGCGGCGCTTATGGTTCTTACGGCGTGGCT
>DASVVZ010000332.1:0-3117 GCA_036389875.1 Pyrinomonadaceae bacterium | reverse complement strand
GTACTTCCTTTTTAGTGAGTGGTTTCTTCAATCTCTTCTTCCTCGTCGCCGTCCTCTTCGTCGTCCTCTTCCTTGAGAGTGATTTGCGGGCGGGCCGGCTCCCAGACGAGGCCGCGCCATTCATCCGAGGCGTTTATGAGCTGAAGCGCCGCGAGCGGGTGCCCGGGGTTTCGTTCGAGCCTGAGGACTTCAGTGACGACGCTCAGCTTTTCCCCCTCCTCGCTCAAGACCCTGAGCTGCACGCGGCTGCCCACGTCCGGCAGCTCTCGCTGCAGGTGTATGAGCGCGCCCTCGGGGCCGACGTTCTCCGTCGTCCCTTCCGCCACGTAATGCGTGCCGTCTTCGCCGTCCCACTCGGCCCGCACCTCCAGCGACGCCAGATAGCGCGGGCCGCTCCTGTTCTCAATCGTCATTTGCCGGGGCATATCAACTCCTTAATGGGACCGTTTGTCAGCGGCCGGGTTTCGGGTAAAGGAAAGACAACCTGCTTTTCTTTTCCCGGTCGCCCGGCGCCTGACAACAGGCACCCGCTTGTTACTCTTCTTCCGCACGCAGTTTCTCCAAGACGGAAAAGTCTTCGAGAGTGGTTGTGTCGCCTGCGATGGAGCCGCTTGAGGCTATCTCGCGCAGCAGCCGCCGCATAATCTTTCCGGAGCGCGTTTTGGGCAGAGTGTCCGTGAAGCGTATCTCATCGGGCCTGGCCAGCGCGCCTATCTCTTTCGCAACGTGGAGGCGAAGCCGCTCCTTCAATTCGTCCGAAGACCTGTGCGAGCCTTCCAGCGTCACGAAGGCGACAATTGCCGAGCCCTTTATCTCGTCCGGCTTTGCCACCACGGCCGCCTCGGCCACGGCTTCGTGCGAGACGAGCGCGCTTTCGACCTCAGCCGTTCCCAGTCTATGACCGCTCACATTTATCACATCATCAACGCGCCCCATGATCCAGAAATATCCATCAGGGTCGCGCCGCGCCCCGTCGCCCGCGAAATAGACGCCCGGTATCTCCGACCAATACTGCTTCTGATAGCGCTCGTCGTCGCCCCAGATGGTGCGAAGCATGGAAGGCCAGGGGCGCTTGATGACCAGATAGCCGCCTTCGCCCGCGCCCACGGGCTCGCCCGCGCGCGTCATGACATCGACTTCGATTCCGGGCAAAGGTCTGGTTGCGGAGCCGGGCTTGGTGGGCGTGGCTCCCGGCAGGGGGCTTATCATAATCGCGCCCGTCTCCGTCTGCCACCAGGTATCTACAATGGGGCAGCGAGCCTTTCCGATTATCTCCCTGTACCACATCCAGGCTTCGGGATTGATGGGCTCCCCGACCGTTCCGAGCAGGCGCAAGGAAGAGAGATCGTGACGAAGCGGCCAGTGCTCGCCCCACTTGATGAAGGCGCGTATGGCCGTCGGCGCCGTGTAGAGAATGTTGACGCGGTGGCGCTCTATGATGTCCCAGAACCTGTCCGGCTCAGGATGATTCGGCGCGCCTTCGTACATGAGGACAGTCGCGCCGTTCGAGAGCGGCCCGTAGACTACGTAAGAGTGTCCCGTCACCCAGCCGATGTCGGCCGTGCACCAGTAGATGTCTTCGTCGCGCAGGTCGAAAATCCACTTCGTCGTCAGATGAGTTTGCAGCAGGTAGCCCGCAGTCGTGTGCAGTATGCCTTTGGGCTTTCCGGTAGTGCCGGAGGTGTAAAGAATGTAGAGCGGGTGCTCGCTCTCAAGCTCTTCGGCGGGACAATCGCCGCTCACCGTCTCCATCATCTCGTGCCACCAGTAATCCCGGCCCGCCTGCATGTGTATGCGCGTGCCCGTGCGGCGCACGACGATGCAGCCCAGAACCGATGGCGTCTCTTTGAGGGCTTCGTCGACGGCCGGCTTAAGCTTCACCTCCAGCCCGCGCCTGTAGCCGCCATCGGCCGTCACGACCATCTTGCAGCCCGCGTCGTTGATGCGGTCAACGAGCGCCTGCGTGGAAAAGCCTCCGAAGATGACGGAATGAGTCGCGCCTATGCGTGCGCAGGCCAGCATGGCAATCGCAAGCTCGGGGATGAGCGGCATGTAGAGCGCAACGCGGTCGCCTTTCGTGATGCCCGCGCGCTTCAGTACGTTAGCGAAGCGGCAGACCTGCGCGTGCATTTGCCCGTAGGTGAGCGTGCGCTGCTCGCCCGGCTCGCCCTCCCAGATGATCGCAGCCTTGTTGCGCCGCCATGTTTCCAGATGCCGGTCAAGACAGTTGTAAGAGATATTCAGGCGACCCCCTACGAACCATTCGGCGTGCGGCGGCTCCCATTTGAGAACGGTGTCCCAGCGCTTGAACCAGTGAAGCTCCTCTGCCATACGCGCCCAGAACTCGTCGGGCGCATCATGCGCCTCGGCCCACAGCCGCTCATACTCTTCCATCGAACCGACGCGTGCGCCGCTTGAGAAGCCTTCGGGCGGCGGAAAGACCCGCTCCTCATGCATCACCGATTCGATATTTGACGTGGGCTGAGACATAATCCGCAAACAACTCCCCGTAGAAATTATGATAACGCGGTATCTTACACAGTAAGCTCCCGAAGCGTCCGAACTGAAACCCGTGCCTCTAGGATGTACCACAGAAGGGCGCCGTGCGACAACGATTAGCCTGCATGGAACCGGCATGAAATATGATAAAAGAGGGGAGCGCTGAGAGCCCGCGACAGGCCAGGGGGCGGGGGCAGCAAAAGCCTTTGTGCTCCGGCGTCAAGGTTTGGCGGGGAGCAGTCCCGCCAACTTTTTAAGCCGCCGGGACATCTTAAACAAGTCAGAGAACGTGCCCCTCGCCTCCGGTAGAAGACCATGCCCGACCAGAAACATTATCCCTTATTTGGCTATCTGCTCTCGATTCTTCTGGTCACCGCCGGCCTGTCAATAACGCTGCTGCTCTGGCCGGAGATGCGCGAGACGCCGTTCGTGCTGCTCTTTTTCGCAGTCCTTCTGAGCGCATGGCGTGGGGGTTACGGGCCGGGGCTGGCGGCTACCGGCCTGTCTGCAATCATCAGCAAGCTCTTTCTGATGGAGCCGCTACACAGCTTAACCTTCTCCAGCCGTCAGGACTTTCTGCGGCTGCTGGTCTTCATCTTCAACTCGCTGCTTTTCGTC
>DASVVZ010000331.1:0-8851 GCA_036389875.1 Pyrinomonadaceae bacterium | reverse complement strand
GCCCCGACGTGCTCAGGGCGGGCCGCTCCACCACAGAGTTGTGCGGCTTCCAAATTGTGACGCCGCCGCTCGCGGCCGGAGAGCACGAGGGGCGCGTCTACGCCGTTCACCCGAGCGACGGGGGCTCGCGCCGCACGCTGCAACTGATAGGAGTTCCACTTCGCTTTCGCATCGCCCCGGAAGAGGCTGGAAGTAATCAGTAGGAATGAAGCGCCCTGCTTTCAATTCATAAAGAGAGAATGAGCTTTACGGTTGACCAAGATGTAGATGAGAGCAGCAGCGCGGAGATGCGCTCGCTCGCCTTCTGGGAGATAGTCTCGCTTACGTCCACCGCTCTGATTGCCGTGTGGGCCGTGCTGGCGCTGGCCACTACCAGGTGGATGCTGTTGTTCCCTGTACTGCTGGCCTTCTCCTTCATCATTCTTTCTCATCGCATACGGCGCGAGAGCGCGCGGGAGCTTGGCTGGCGCACGGACAATTTTACGGAAGCCGTGCGGCTGCTCGTGCTTCCCATGCTCGGCGCAAGCCTTGTGATGGCGGCCATAGGCTGGTACATGGGAAGCCTGCGCTTCGCCTTTCCGGAAAAGCGCTCAGGGATTCTCTGGCTTCCGTTCGCGGGCATTCTGTGGGGGCTCACGCAGCAATACGTTTTACAGGCATTCTTCAACCGCCGCGCGCAGATGGTCTGGGGGCGCGGGGCCGTGAGCGTTCTCGTCGTGGGCTTCATCTTTGCCTTGATTCACCTGCCTAACTGGTGGCTCGCGGTGGCCACGTTCGCGGGCGGCTGCATCTGGGCCGCAGTTTACCAGCGCGCTCCGAACCTTCCGGCGCTCGGGCTTTCGCACGGACTCATGACCTGGGTGCTGATTTCGACCGTGCCTCAGAGCGCGCTCCAATCCCTGCGCGTCGGTTTCAAGTATTTCGGTTAAGGGGTTAAGCTAGGGAGCAGTATGGCAAAGGCTTCTACACAACCCGCGCGCGGGACGCGCGACTTTCTTCCGGCAGACGTGCGGCGGCGCGAGTACGTCATAGGCGTTATCAGGGAGGTTTACGAGCGCCACGGCTTCGAGCCGCTTGAGACGCCTGCCGTTGAGAACATAGAAACGCTCATGGGCAAGTACGGCGAAGAGGGCAACCAGCTCATCTTCAAAATCCTGCGGCGCGGAGAGCACGAGAAGACGGGTCAGGCCGATTTAGCGCTCAGGTACGATTTGACCGTCCCGCTCGCGCGCGTAGTGGCCGAATACAGGGATAAGCTGCCGCGCGTTTTCAAGCGCTACCAGATCCAACCCGTCTGGCGCGCGGACCGGCCCGCGCGCGGAAGATTCCGCGAGTTCTACCAGTGCGACGTGGATGTCTTGGGCTCGCGCTCTATGATCGTCGAAGCGGAGCTTTGCGCTGCTGTGAGCGAGGCCCTGAGCCGCCTCGGCTTTAACAATTTCACGATACGCCTTAATCACAGGCAGGTGCTGACGGGGGTGCTGGCGGCGGCGGGCATTCCCGCAGACAAGCAGACGGACGCGCTCGTTGCGCTCGACAAGCTGGACAAGGTGGGCCGGGAAGGCGTCGCAAAGGAACTCAGTGATCGCGGCATCCCCGTGGATGCCGGCGATAATCTTCTGTCATTCTTTGAAGTCGCGGGCTCGCTCGAACACGCCGCGGAGTTGTCTGTGATAGAGGGCCGTGCGGAGACGCTGGCCCTGAACACAGCGCTGCTGGGCCGCCTTGTAGAGTTCGTGGGCGATAACGAAGCGGGCGCTCGCGGCATAGACGAGCTTCGCTCTATCATAGAATACGCGGGCGCGAGCGGCATCGCCCATAGAATCCGAATCGACCCGTCATTGGCGCGCGGCCTCTCTTACTACACGGGCACGATTATGGAAATCAACGTGCCTGACATTGCGGGCAGCCTCGGCGGCGGCGGTCGCTACGACAATCTGGTGGGGATGTTTCTCGGTCAGGACGTTCCGGCCTGCGGCTTTTCCCTCGGGCTGGAGCGCATCATCGTCGTCATGACCGAGCGCGAGATGTTTCCTCAGACGCTCGCGACCTCGCCCGCGGACGTGATGGTCACTATCTGGAGCGAAGCTTCGATTAGTGATTCCGTCGCGCTGGCGCAAGCTTTACGCGCCGAAGGACTGCGAGTCGACCTGTACACGGAAGCCGACAAGCTGGGCAAGCAGTTCAAGTACGCCTCTTCGCGCGGCATACCGTTTGTCGCGGTTCCGGGTGAAGAAGAGAGAAAGCGCGACGAGGTTTCGCTCAAGGACATGCGCTCCGGGGAGCAATTTGTGGTCGGGCGCGAAAGCCTGGCGGCAACAATTAAAGAGAGACTATAAAGCTTATGAGCAACGAAACGGCAAAGCTTTTTCTGGATGAAGCCATAGAAACTTTTCGCGGCCAGAAGGCTCTGGCCGATAAGGCTCTGGCGCAGTTGAAGGACGAAGATTTCTTCAAACAGTTGGACGAAGAATCGAATAGCGTCGCCATCATCATCAAGCACATGGCGGGCAACATGATTTCCCGCTGGACGGATTTCCTGACGACCGACGGCGAGAAGCCAGACCGCAACCGTGACATGGAGTTCGTGATGACGCCTGAGACGAGCCGCAAAAGTATTTTGGCACATTGGGAAGAGGGCTGGAGCCGCGTCTTCAGCGCCGTAGAGTCCTTGCGGCCGGAAGACGTGGAGAAGATTGTGCTCATACGCGGCGAAGAGCATACGGTGATAAAGGCCGTCCTGCGACAGGTTTCTCATTACGGCCAGCACGTGGGCCAGATTGTTCTACTCGCGAAGCATTTAAGGTTGGGCGAGTGGAAGACCCTGAGCATCCCGCGCAACCGCTCCGCCGAGTTCAACGCGGATATGGCTACGAAGATAAGGAACACGGAAGGCACATGAGCGTGGTATGAATAAACGGAATTTGATAAGCCTGAGTCTGGGTAAATAGCAGCTATGCTGGATAATCTGGGAAACATGGAGCGCACGCATTCGTGCGGCGATTTGAGAAGCGGGGATGTGGGGCGAGAGGTCGTGCTGATGGGCTGGGTTGCGCGCCGCAGAGACTTCGGGCCGCTCACCTTCATAGACCTGCGCGACCGTGACGGTATCACTCAGGTAGTCTTTAACGAAGAGACAGCTTCGGAAGCGCACGCCAAAGCCAAAGAGGCGCGCGGCGAGTACGTCATAGCCGTCACGGGCCAGGTTATCTCACGCGCGGAGGGACAACGCAACCCTAAGATTTCTACGGGCGAAGTGGAAGTGAGCGCGAGAGAGATTCTTATCTTGAACGACGCGCGCACGCCGCCCTTCCAGCTTGAATTGACTTCGTCGGATGCTCTGGCAAGCGAGGATACGCGGCTCAAGTATCGCTACCTTGACCTCAGGCGCCCGCAGCTTCAGGCGAACCTGCGCCTGCGCCACAGAACCGTGGCGGAGATTCGCCGCTACATGGACGAGCAGACGTTTACGGAAATCGAGACGCCGATTCTGATTAAGTCCACGCCCGAGGGTGCGCGCGATTACATAGTGCCTTCGCGCATACAGCCGGGGAAGTTCTACGCGCTGCCGCAGTCGCCGCAGCTCTTCAAGCAGCTCTGCATGATTGCCGGGCTGGACAAGTATTACCAGATTGCGCGCTGCTTCCGCGACGAAGATTTAAGGGCGGACCGCCAGCCGGAGTTTACGCAGCTGGATGTTGAGCTGAGCTTTGCCACGACGGAGATCGTCTACCGCCTGGTGGAGGGCCTGTTCAAGAGAGTCTTCAAGCTGGTCGGCGCTGATCTGGAGACGCCTTTCCCGCGCCTGACCTTTGCGGAAGCTATGCGGCGTTACGGCTCGGACAAGCCGGATTTGCGCTTCCGGATGGAGCTTAAAGACCTGTCGGCCGAGCTTCAGGGGACAACGTTCGCGCCGTTCGCTTCCACGCTTGAGAGCCGCGGTGAAATCAAGGGGATTGTAGTTAAAGACGGCGCAAAGCTTTCGCGCAAAGCTCTGGACGAGTTGCAGGAGTTCGCGCGGCGCTACGGAGCGGGCGCGCTGGCCTGGATCAAGCTTGGAGACGAGCTTTCATCTTCGCTTTTGAAGCCCCTGGGGCAGGAGACGATTGAGCGGCTGGCGCAAAGTGCCGGGGCCGAGCGCAACGATGCCGTGCTGATTATCGCGGGCAGGCCGAAAGTGGTCGCTGCCGCACTCGGCGCGCTTCGCATAGAGATTGCGCGCCGGGAGAAGCTGATTCCCGAAAACATCTTCAAGCCGCTCTGGGTGACGGAGTTCCCCATGTTCGAGTTTCACGAAGAGGACGGGCGCTACTACGCCATGCATCACCCTTTCACTTCACCACTGGACGAAGACCTGCCGCTCTTTCGCCGCGCGGTCGAAGGCGGCGAAACCGGGCTGCTCGGAGGCTTGCGAGCCAAAGCTTATGACGCGGTCGTCAACGGAGTGGAGGCCGCTGGCGGCTCTATTCGTATTCACCAGCGCGACGTGCAGAACCTCGTCTTCAAGGCCATAGGGCTGACGCCCGAGATGGCGCGCGAGCGCTTCGGCTTCTTCCTGGATGCGCTCGAGTATGGCACGCCTCCGCACGGCGGCATAGCCGCAGGCATAGAGCGTCTTTTGATGTCCATGACCGGCATTGAGAACATACGCGACCTCATGGCTTTCCCGAAGACGGCTTCCGCCGCAGATCTGATGATTGACGCCCCCGGGCTTGTTGACGCGCGACAGCTGGAAGAGCTTCGGCTGAAGATTGTTAAAGAATAGGAGACCTACACTGATGCGAGCGACGATTAAGCTCAGGCGAACCGGACTGCGCCTTCTGATAGGGCTGCTTTTATCCGCGCTCGCGGCCCTCTCTCTACAAACGCCGGCAGCGCTCTCCCAGTCGCCAAGGGTGACGGTCGTGCGGGCCGCGCGAATGATTGATGTCAAAAGCGGGAACGTCATCACGGGCGCCGTCATTGTCATAGAAGAGGGGCGCGTCAAGCAGGCGGGGGCCGGACTGGCAATCCCCGCGGGCGCGGAGGTGATTGACTTAGGCAACATGACAGTGCTGCCGGGCCTGATCGATTGCCACACGCATCTTCTTCAGAACTACAACGGCGCTCTGGGCGGCGACGACCCGAACATGATTCTCACGGTCACGCAGCTTGGAAATGTGAAGCGCGCCCTGCTGGGCGTAAAGATGGGGCAGGAGGATTTAGAGGCTGGCATAACGGTGGTGCGCGACCTGGGCAATTCGGGCCTGAACGGCGACGTGGCGCTGCGCGACGCGATTCGCTCGGGCTGGGTCGTGGGGCCGCGCGTATTCGCTTCGACGCGCGCCCTTTCGGCTGCGGGCGGCCAGTTCGGAAACGTTTCCGCCGAAACGCAGAAGATAATCGAGCAGGAATACGTGGTCATCAACAACGTCGAAGAGGCGCGGCGTGCCGTGCGGCAGGCTTTTTATGACGGCGCGGATTTGATAAAAGTCATCGTCAACACGGGCCCACGCGTAGTCTCCTTGGAAGAGATGAAGGCCATTGTCGAAGAGGCTCATCGCGTCAACCGAAAAGTCGCGGCTCACGCCATCGGAAACCTCGCCACCAGAATCTCGGCCGAAGCCGGCGTCGATTCTATAGAGCACGCTTACACAGTGCCGGACGATGTCCTGCAGATGATGGCGCAGAAGAAGATTTATCTTATCCCGACCGACGGCCCCCTGGAGACTTACGTTGACATCTTCGTCAAGCCCGGCAATCCTTCGCCGGAGCAGTTGAAGCAGGCCACCGAGGGGATTCAGAATTTCATACAGGGGAGCCGCGACCGCCTGCGCCGCGCAGTGAAGATGGGAGTGCCGGTCGCCGCAGGCTCTGACATGTACTACATGATGCCGGGAAAGACGCGCGGGACTGCGAGCCTGATGATGTTTCGCGCCTACCTGGAGGCCGGAATGACGCCGCTTCAGATTATTCAGTCGGCTACTATTAACGCCGCCAACCTTCTGGCGGGCGAGCGAGCGCTCTTCGGCTCTCTCGAGGCCGGGAAATTCGCGGACATCATAGCCGTCGAAGGCGACCCGCTGAAGGACATCACAGTCCTTGAGCACGTGCGCTTCGTGATGAAGGGCGGCAGGGTTATTAAGAACGAGACGGGAAAGCGATAAGTAAATTACCTTTTTGAGGAGAGATTAAAAGCGTGGATGAATTGCTGACGAAAGAGAATCTTGAGTACCGCGAGATGGCGCGCGAGATTGCCGATAAGCACGTGCGCCCCGTGGCTGCGGAACTGGATAGAAAGGCCGAGTACCCCTGGACGGTCGTGCGCGCTTTGCAGGACGCCGGGCTCATGGGCGTATGGATTCCCGAAGAGTACGGCGGGCGCGGTGGCGGCGTGATGAATCTCTGCATAGTCGTGGAGGAGCTCTCTAAAGCATGCGGCGGCGTCGGCGTCACTTACGCCGTTAATGCTCTGGCTTCGTTCCCGATCATCGTCGGGGGCACGGAAGAGCAGAAGCAGAAGTACCTGCCGGACGTGGCACAGGGGAAGACGTTGATGGCCTTCGGCCTGTCGGAGAAGGAAGCCGGGTCGGATGCGGGGGGCCTCAAGGCGCGTGCGGAAAAGCGCGACGGCTTCTATGTCCTGAACGGCGATAAGAAGTGGAACACCAACGGCAACGCTGCCACGCTCTATTCCATCTTCTGCTCGACGAACCCGGACAGGGGCGGGCGCGGCGTCTCTGCCCTTCTGGTAGAGAAGGGAATGGAAGGCTTTGAGATAGGCAAGAAGGAAGACCTGATGGGCATACGCTGCGTGCCCGTGCACGAGCTTCATTTCCGCGATTGTCGCGTGCCGGAAGAGAACCTGCTCGGAGGCCGTGAGGGCTACGGCTTCAAGCACGCCATGATGACGCTTGACCTCGCGCGCCCGGGCGTGGCGGCTCAGGCCCTGGGCCTTGCTCAGGGCGCGCTCGACCTCGCCGTCGAGTACACCATGAAGCGCGAGCAGTTCGGACAATCCGTTGCCTCCTTTCAGGGCATACAGTGGATGCTGGCCGACATGGCGACACGCATCGAGGCTGCGCGGCAGCTGGTTTACGCCGCGGCACGCGCCATAGACGCCGGGGCAAAGCACGTCTCCAAGCTGGCCGCCATGGCCAAAGTCTTTGCCACAGACACGGCCATGTCCGTGACGACAGACGCCGTTCAGCTCTTCGGCGGCTACGGCTACTGCAAAGACTACCCGATTGAAAAATACATGCGCGACGCCAAGATTACGCAGATTTACGAAGGCACCAATCAGATTCAGCGACTCGTAATTGGCCGGAGCCTGATTAAGGAAGCCGCCGCAGGCCAGCCAAAGGCCAGTGCCGCCGCAGAAGCGTAAAAGCAGTTTTCAGTAATCAGTTTTCAGTTAAAAGCAGGAAGGCATTTGCTGAAAACTGATTACTGCGAACGGAGTGAGCAATGATTACTCTGGGGCGTGAGCATGTTGATGAGATGTGCGAGCACGCGCGCGCAATGAGTCCTGCCGAATGCTGCGGCCTCATAGGCGGCAAAGACGCCGGGCGCGCCGAGCGCATCTACCGGTTACGAAACGTCGCGCGCGACCCTTTGATTGCTTACGAGGCCGCGCCGGAAGAGCTTTTCGCGGTGCAGCGGGAGATGCGTGAGCGCGGCGAAACGCTCCTGGGAATCTATCATTCGCACCCACGCTCGCCTGAGCCCGTGCCTTCGAAGCGCGACGTGCGGCTGGCCTTTTATCCTTCGGCGATATACTTCATAGTCGGCCTGAGCGAGACGCGTGCGACCCTGCGCGCCTTTCGCATCTCGGAAAGAGAGTCGCGCTGGGAGCGTGTGGAGTATACTGTCCGGGGCGAATGAGCTTTTAGAGTTGAACCCAGCAGACTCTTCCTTCGTAATGTAGCTGTTAGAATGGAGCAGAAGAAGAGCAAGTACGACACCAATCCGCTTGACCCGGACGTGGCGCGGCGCACGGATGACGTGTGGGGCGCTCACAGGGCCACAGGCGAAGCTCAGGGCGCTTCCCAGACTGAAGAGGTAGAGGGCGCGACGCGCAACCTTGCAGGCACGCCTCAGCCCCAGCCGCGCGAGAGCTTTGATACGGAGTCTCCCACGCGCCGCTACGACAGCAATCCCAAGTCATACACGTCTTACCCTTCGGTCTTCGTGCCTCCGGCGTACGAGCCGCCTTCGGCGCAGTCGGCTTCGTCGGGCATCAGCAGCGGCGCTTCCGCGTCCACGTCTACGCCTTCTGCGCACTCCTTCAATCAGCCGCCCACTGCCCGGCCTGTGGCTGTGGCCAATATGAATCTGCCAGAGAACGTAGTGCTGATGCTGCCCTATCTTCCGTTTCCTTTCGTCGGCGCGGTCGCCGCGGCCTTGCTGCTTTTCCTGCTGCCGCGCGTGGAGACGCGCGCACGCTTTCACGCCGCTCAGGGACTCGCGCTGCACATAATAGTGCTGGCCGTGAGCATCTTAAGCGGCATAGTGGAAGATGTGCTGCCGGGCTCAGCGGGCTGGGCTCTGTCCATAGCCTCCGCCGCTTTCAACGTTATGGCCTTCATCTTCTTCATTGTCTCAATGCTCCGCGTCTACAAGGGCGAGCCTCACGTCGTCACGCCGCTCAACGACCTGACGCGCCTGCTCAACGAAAAGGTTGAGCCGCGCAAGTAGCCGCAGCTTGAATCAATCTCTTCGTGAATAAACCGGGACAAAATCGTTACGGAAAAGGGCGAAGCTATCCGGGCATGTAGCTCTTTTGCGGCCTCATGTGTTAAACGAGCGTTCCTTTGGTGACGATGAGGGGCCAACTTGGCACCAGCTCACGTCATCAAAACGCTGTTGGCTT
>DASVVZ010000330.1:0-9718 GCA_036389875.1 Pyrinomonadaceae bacterium | reverse complement strand
CAGCTGTTTATTGCGCCTCCGGGCGGCGGAGAGAAGGTGAGTTTCGATGACCGGCCATAAGAAAGAGCATGGCATAAATGAACGATTAGACCAACTGGGTCGCAAACTCGTTCGCGCAGTCGCCGATAATGAAGAGGTGGGAGAGGCCGCGGCCTCTTCCTCTTTCCTCTATACGCGGCTGCGGGCGCGCATCAATTCCGAGCGTGCTAGGCGCGAAGAGCGAGAGCGCTGGCGCGCTCTCTTCGGCGTGGTCTGGCGAGCCGTGCCCGCGATGGCGATTGTGGCCCTTCTGGCTTTCGTGCTCTTTTTATCGTCCGCCTTCACGCGAAGCGTCGCCAGCTACACAGACGAGGCGCTCTTAGGCGAGCGCGACGCGGGCGTGGAGCGAGTGGTTTTTGCCACCGACAGGCAGCCGCTCTCAAGCGACGACGTGCTGGCGACTATACTCAATGACGAAGAGCGGGGGAATTTGCGATGACCGAGCGCGGCAAGTCTCTTCTCAAAATATGGCTCGCGGTGGTGGGCGTCTTCGTGCTGGGCTGTATCACGGGCTTCTCGCTGGACAGCGTCTATCGCATGCGCGCGGGCAGCGACCGTCCAGAGCGCAAAAATAAGGAAGCGGTCTTTGAGCGCATGAAGCGCGACTTTGACCTGAACGAGCAGCAGTCGACGCAGATTCGCGCCATACTGGAGCAGACGCGTGACGAGTACAGACAACTGCGAGCAGAGGTTCGCCCCCGCTACGATGCCGTCAGGCAGAGCGCGCGCACGAAAATTCGCGCCCTGCTCACGCCCGAACAGCAGCAGAAGTTCGACTCAAAGATGGCCGAGCGTGACGCGCGACGAGACGGCGATGAAAGGGAAGAGCGCTGAAGCAGGCTTTCAGGTGTGACATCGGCGAGGGGTTCGGCTGCCTCACCTGATTCGTTGGAACATTAGTGAAGCGGGTGTGCGTAATGTTATATTGAGACATTACAATCCCCCGCTTTTTCACTGCTCGATTTCATGTCTCGGAGGCCATCCCTCTTCTGAAAGAGGTTTTTTTGGCGCTCAATTTCAGCGCGTTAAGAATGTTAATGAAAGGCAAGCTGATAAAAGACTCGCGGCTCTATCTTCTTCCGCTCTTAGTGGTGGCGGCTCTGCTTCTGCTGTTGCCGCCATCGGCGGCCACGGCGCAGAAGAGGCGCAAAGCTCAGCCGCAGGCGGCCCGGGAGACGAAGTCGCCCGCGAAGGACGAGGCTGCGAAGAGCAGGGACGAGTTCGTGCGGCTGACGGAGGAGTACAAGAAGAGCCTGCAAGAGCTTTTGACCTTTTACGAAAGGGACTTGAAGCGGGCCGAGGAGAAGTCCTCCAAATTGAAGGAGCTTTACTCGCAGGGGCTCATAGCAAGGCGCGACGTTGAAGACGGCGAGCAGGCCATCAGGGACGCGCAGGCTAAGATTGCAGAGGCTCGGAAGCAGATGCGGGCGGCCGACGAGCAGGTGGCGCAGATGGTGGTCGAGGCAAAGGCCATGGAAGAGATGGCCAGGGGGGCTGTGCCCGCCAAGGGGAAGCTCACGCAGACCACGACTTACATACGCTTTAGCGGCGCGGGCTCATGGCTGATATCGGAATCATGGAAGATTCAGCAATTCTTCCTGCAAAGGTTCGGGAGACAGCTTCCCGTCTCCGCCTACGGCCAGTCGGCGCTTCATAATCGCTGGGGGCTGGACCACCGCAACGCTATGGACGTGGGCATTCATCCGGACAGCCCGGAGGGTCAGGCGCTCATGCAGTTTCTGCGCGCCAACGGCATCCCCTTCGCGGCCTTTCGCGGAGCCATCCCTGGCTCTGCCACAGGCCCGCACATACACATTGGACTACCTTCACACCGCTACGCCACGAGCGGCTGGCAATAAAGCAGGTAAATGGTGAATGGACGAAAGATTTTCTCCATTTACCAATCCTTACTTGTAGCGTGACAAATCCAGGGCGAAGCAGACTATCTTGTTTTTGGTTCCTTCAAGGAGCGCTGCGCCGAAGAGAAGGGTGACGGGAGTGCTGTCCTTGCGTATAAACTCGCGCTTGAAGGGGGTGCATGCCCCCGTCTGACGCATCTCTTCGAAGGCGTCTTCGTCAAGCTGAAGACTTTCGGGGCGCGTGACCTGATCCCAGTGGATTCGCCCGGCCTCCAGATCCTCGCGCGTGTAGCCGAGCATCTCAAGGAAGGCGTCGTTAGCGTCCGTGATGCGCCCGCGCAAGTCCCAGAACAGTATCCCAATCATGTTGGAATCCGACAGACGACGGAAACGCGATTCCGACTCGCGCAGCGCATCTTCTATGCGCCTGCGCTCCTGCAGTTCCCTCTTCAACTGTAGGTTGGCAGAGCCAAGCTCCTCGGTTCTTTCCCTGACCTTCTGTTCGAGAAAGCCCTGCGCCTCGTAGAGCTGTTCGCCCTCGCGCTCTAATTCCGTGACCTGAAGGCTGAGGACGTTTGCCTTCTGCTGCATGCGCTGGCGTTTGGCGGCGTCGGCGGTCGCGTCCAGCAGCAAGACCCACGTGCCTTCCTTTCTCTGAAAGAGATAGATGTCAGCGTACTGCCCTTTCCCGGTCTGCATGTACGGCAGAAAGAGGTTGTTGGTCTCAAGCGGCAGCAGGCCCTGTAGGAACGGCACATGCTCGCTCACGTCCAGCCGCTCGTCCAGTCCCAAAACGTCGTGCGCCGCCCAGTCGCCGCCCCATGCCCTCAATTGATTTTCGCCGTCGACAAGCATGTAGGCCGGAGAGCGCATGTCTTCCGTCAGATCAAGAATAAAGTCGCGTATGGGTATGGGAAGCTCGCTCATTTGGGCATCTCCATCATTTTCCTGGCCAGCGCCGTAAAAGCCTCTTCGACTCCGACGCCCGACTTGGCGCTGGTTCGTATGACGTGCCAGCCCTTCTCTACAAGCGCCTCGAGCTCTCGCTCCTCTATATCCCACTCCTCTATCAAGTCCGACTTGTTGATGAGAAATATGTAGGGCACCAGGCCGAGCGTCTCCTGCGCTCGCGCCTGAATCTCAAGAGCCTTGTAGAGCGTCTCTTTGCGCGTGCCGTCCGCGACAAGCAGGTAGCCGGACGCGCCGCGCAGGTATGATTTGCGAAGCTCGTGTGCCTGCTCCGCGCCCTCCACGTCCCAGAGCATCATCATCATCTTCTGCGTCTCGTCCAAATCCAATAGCTTCTTATCAATCTTGACGCCGACCGTGGTGTGATACTTGTCCGAATAGATGCTCTGGACAAAGCGCCTCACGAGGCTTGTCTTACCTACGGCGAAAGTCCCGAGCATGCAAATCTTCTTCTGAACAATATTGCGCTCACTCATCATGGCAAATTCTCAAATCTCCCTATCTGGCATCGGTCAGAATAATCTTAAAGGTCACGCTGCGGTTGGCCGCGCGGTCTGCTTCGGTCAATTCCTCGCGCAATTTTTCTCTGGTGGATACGGGCGCGATTGTCAGGTTGGATTTTGAAGGCAGCCGTGCGTTCAATTCGGCGGCGATTCTTTCGGCGCGGCCCCTGCTCAGCTCAGAGTTGCGCTCTTCGCTTCCGCTTCCATCGGCGCGGCCCGTGATTTCCAGCCGCACGTTCTTCTTCATGGACTCCGCGAGCTTCTGCAAACGCTCTATGTCGGCCGTCAGCTGCCTGAACTTCTCTTCCTGGCCTGGCGCAAGCTCGATTTGATTAGGCTCGAACAGGAGCGAGGGATTCACTATGCGGTCAACGTCAATCAGGTTGTCATCCTTGAACTGGGTGACGCCCGGAACGAAGCGCACAACGCGCCGCATCTCCGTTATCCACTGAAGCGTAGCAAAGCCTTCCGCCTCAAGCACTCCGTTTGTAAACTTCAGATTCACGGTCTGAGGCGTCTCAAGCAGACGTTGCGCGCGTCGGAGCACGAACTCAGGACTCATGGCCTGAAACGGCTCAAAGCTTGCGACCACGTCTTCCGGGTCAACGTTTGCTTCGGCCAGGAAAGCGGCAGGGTCGCGCGCAAGCGGGTCGCGCAGCCCGCCTATGAAATATTTCCCGTCGCGCTCTCCGGTCTCCGTCACAACCACGCCCGGCTCTCGCTTGACCCTCTCGACGTAAGAGTTCCAGCGCCTCGCGTCGCGCCAGGCAAAAAAGCCCCAGACCAGCAGCGCCGCGACAATCAGCGCGGCGATGACCAAGAGCGTGCGCGGGATGCGCGCGGGCGCGCTTCCTTGCTTGTCCTGGTCAAGCTGCGTTTGCAGGCAGTCTTCCAGTAGCGGCCGAGTGGCGTCGAACACCGAAGCGTCGCCGGAAAAATCCATGAGCTGTGGCCGGAACTGTAGGTGAATGGTTTCAAGCGCCTCCTGAAAAATCGGCCGCAGCTCCTGCGGCGCAGTGCCGCGTATGACGGCGGCAATGATGGCGAGCGGCCCCTGCTCTATCCAGACGGTAAGCTCGCCCACCTCCATTGTCTCAAGCCGCTCTTCTTCGGGCGCGTTGAAGGAGTCATGTACAAAATCCTGTATCGCAGTCAGCATGCCCGACACCATGTCGGCGTCCTGCACGGCCGCTCCGCCGGCCACCACCTGCTGCAACAACAGCCCGGTCTCCCTGTGAATGAGGAAGACCTGCTCGACGCGATAGAGCAGCGTGTGAAGCAGCACGACTTCCGCGAAAGGCTTTCCCGTGCGCCAGGCTTCGATTCTCCATTTCAGGCCCTGAACGGAGAAGCTGTAGGCCATGCTCTGATTGAGCGACTGCACCATGCCGCTTAAAGCGACCGAGATGGCACGGCGAATCGCGGGCCCTATAACAGGAAAGATTGCGTCAATCAGGGGCTGCGGGTTCTTGCGAACGGAACGCTCGATGGCAGTCGTCACGGTCGGGCCGAGGGCCTGGGCCAGCTCGTCGTCCTGTCTGGTGCGGACGGCGATTGCGTCCGGCAGCACCTGGCTGATTTCCGTCAGCTGGCGATGCGGGTCCGTGAGCCTTTCGTGTATCTCCGCAATCCGGCCTTCGGCCGGGCCGAGCAGCAGGCTGCGCAACTCGGCCGTCTCCGCGTCCTCGCTCGCGGAGCCCAGATGCACGCCTTCTTCGAGCACGTCCTGTGAACGAGGCTCAGCCATCGAAAAGCAGTCGTCAGTTTTCAGTTTTCAGTTTTCAGTAGAAGACTGTTGCCTTTAACTGAAAACTGTTTACTGAAAACTGTTCTTATTCGTTACCGGGAATTTTGAAGTCGTTGTTCAGCCTGAGCGCCACTTCTGTAAAGAGCGAGGCGAGCGAGGCGCGGTCTGTCTTGACGTTGCCGAGTTCCGCCACTTCGCGGTCGAGCAGCGCGGAAAGCTCCTCGTGCTTCTGGCGTATCTCGTCGCTCAAGTTCTTAGACTGATCTAGAAGCTGCTGGCGCAGGTCACGCTGAGCGCGCGTGGTCTGCTCATTCAACTCTACGAGCTTTCTATCGAGCGCCTGACCCGTGTTCTGTAGCTCGCGCGAAAGCGCCTGAACCGAATCGTCACGCGTGCGCTGCTCGGATTGCAGGCGTCCCGTCACGGCCTCGAACTCATTTTTGACGAAGATTTCGAGCGCGTCGAAGCGCCTACGAGTTTCGTCCCTGAGGTCGCTTGACTCTTTCAACAGGCGCTCTTCAAGGCGGGCGAATCTCTTCTCGTAGTCGCGCATCTGCACGCCGAAGAGGATGTCCCTTATCTTGTCTATGTTCCCGGTCTCGTTCAAAGAGGGAGTCGTGTTGGACTGGTTGTCGTCCGATTGCGGCGATGCGCCTTCCTCGGCGCTCATCGCTGCCTCTCTTTCTGCTGTACTCATAGCTTCACACTCTTTTGTTTTTTGAGTTCAATACAATTTCCGGCCATTTGCCAGGAAGACCGGAAAGCTCTCGGTTGCTCAGGATTTGTGGCGAATAGAGTAAAGCCTCTTAGCTTCTGGTTGCTATTCTGAAAGTTCGCAAAAGCTAACATAGGAGCAGGGGGGCGTCAATACATTTACAGGCCTGTGGCAGCAGCGCACGCCCCCTCACTCACCTTCTTCCATCGGCCTGTTTCATTCCTCATACGCCATTCCGCAACTCCCTTTATGCTCCATGTCGTACACAGGCTACACGATTTAGTATCGTGGCGTGATGTCGCTGAAATATCATCAACTCGCAAAACTTTATCGAACGGGCTGTCTTCTATGACGGGCATGAGAGTTGCGAAATTCGCCGCCCAAAGGAGGTCAGTTTATGAGATTCAGCTATTTAAAGAGCAGGATTGGCGGAGCCGTGCTTGCGTTGGCCGCTATATTCGGCGTCGCCGTTATTTCCGCCGGGACAGCACAGGCGCAGAACGGCGATTATCGCAGAGACCGTTACGAGCGACGCGATAGAGATGGGCGGTGGCGCGACCGCGACGGCAGGCGACGCGATGAGCGCTGGGGCCGCAACCGCCGCGACGACCGCGACTACGACCGCGACGGCTATAACCGTGGCGATGGCCGCTACGGCAATAACGGCGGCTATGGAAATTATGGCGGCTACGGGAACAACGGCGGTTACGGTAACTATGGAAGATATGGCGGCTCTTACGAGCTTAGACAGACGGCTCTCAACGCAGGCTACAACGCAGGCCGGAGCGATGGCCGCAGGGATAGAAGCCGTGGCGAGCGCTATGAGTACAGGGACGAAGGCGATTTCCGTGATGCTGACAAGGATTACAACTCGCGCTACGGAAACCGCGAACTGTATCGACAGTATTTCCGACAGGGATACGTCAATGGTTACACGGACGGGTACAGGGGCTACTAAGAACAATTAGAATTTGGACCGTGATGAGAAAGGCGCGCTTCCCAATCGGGCGCGCGCCTTTCCATTTATACCGGCCGCTCATCAAGCTAGAATAAAGCAACGCTCCCTCTCTAAAGAAGAAGCGTTGCCTTTGTTGTGGACGCTGCCCTAATCGGCTTGATCAGAGCAGGTATTTCATACCGGCTAAATTGTGGGCCGGTAATTCAGACAAGCGTCCACAGAAAAAGTTATCCGCAAGCAGCGCCGAATCGGCTATACTGTTCTGCGTCCAGTTAAGAGATTGATGACGAAGATAACGAGCGCGACAACCAGTAGAAGGTGAATCAACCCGCCACCGATGTTTGCCACCAAGCCTATTAACCACAAAACCAAAAGAACTACGAGAATCGTCCACAACATGAAGCATATCTCCTTTTCAGCTTTTACGAGAGCAACGCTCTCTTATCAATTTCAGTAAATCTCGTTCACGATTATCTTAGATGGCAATGGTCGTGCCAGTAACGCCGCATGGTCAGGGCTGGCCAGATAAGGCCCGACATTTCAGCAGCTTAGCCCGGCCCCGCGATTCGCTTCTTTCATCTTGTTTTGCCCCGGGCTTGAATTTTTGCATTAAAACACTGCAGTAAGGTAAGCCATAACAGCACCAAAGAGGAACAATCAGAATGCCTGAACTGAGAGGGGTACAAGCTACGCCTGAGGTCAAAGAGGAGTGGGAGCGCGCCTACGAGGTTTTCATGCAAGCCAAGGGCGATCCCTATGATACGAAGAAGGACAGAACCGAGCGCATCAATTTCGTCGCGCGCACCTTGAACCTGACACGCAAGCAGGCCAAGCGCCGCATAAAGAACTACGAGCAATGGCAACGGAACATTAAAAAAGGTCTGGTCAAACCGTAAAGCTGGCGGGACATAACGCAACTCCCACCCTTAGTCCCGCGAAAAGCTGCAAAATCAATTATTCTCCGCCGCGTTTATCTAAGCCGGTCAAGCCGGGAAGGCAAAGCTCTTTCTGCGCCTGCGGCTGCCTTGTGCTGTCCTGATTTTTTCGGCTTCAACCTCAACGGAAATTTATGATTGACATATTTTCTTCTTCAGAGTTTAGTGAAAAGCGAGATGGCTCGAATGCTCTTCGCTCAACAAAAGCCGGTCATAGGTGTGATTCACGTAGGCGCGCTGCCGGGCACGCCTGCCGGTTGTGAGACTGTCAGCGCCATCGTCGAGCAGGCCAGGGCCGAGGCGCGCACTTATCTTGAAGGCGGCGTTGACGGGTTGATTATTGAGAACATGCACGACGTGCCTTACCTGCGCGGGCGTGTCGGGCCTGAGATAGTCTCCGCCATGGCCGTCATAGGGCGCGCTGTGAAAGAGGAATGCGCTCTGCCCACGGGCGTTCAGATTCTTGCCGGAGCAAACCTTGAAGCTATGGCCGTGGCCCATGCTGCGGGGCTCGACCTCATTCGCGCGGAGGGCTACGTCTTCGCGCACATAGCCGACGAGGGCTGGATAGAATCCTCGGCCGCAGAACTTCTACGCTACCGCAAACAGATCGGCGCTGACCGCGTGGAGGTCTGGGCCGATGTCAAGAAGAAGCATTCTTCGCACGCCGTCACCACTGACGTAACACTGGGCCAGACGGCCGAGGCCGTCGAGTTCATGCGCGGCAGCGCGGTCGTCGTCACGGGCAGCGTTACGGGCAGCGCACCCCGCCTCGCTGATGTCGAAGAGGTGCGGGCGCATTCCCGTCTTCCGATCATCCTGGGCTCCGGCATGGATGCCTCGAACATACATGAGTTTTACGACGCGGCGGACGGCTTCATCATTGGCTCCTATTTCAAGCAAGAGGGGCACTGGGCTAATACTGTTGACGGCGAGCGCGTCGCGCGGTTGATGAAGGAAGTAACACGGCTGCGGGACTCGGCCCGCCATTAAAATCGAATGACAAAAGAGAGCAAAGGGACAGAGAACAAGCGGCCTTCATCAAGGCGGCTGCATGGCCTGCTAAAGACGGCCAGACGACGCAGGGCGCAGGCTAAGGGCTGGCGTCAACGCCTTCGCCGAGCGTTCTACGCGAAGTGGCTGGAGCTGCTGGTCTGGGCGGCTCAGGCTACTTTGAAGAAGTGGCTGGCGGTGTTGGGTGTGGTCTTACTGCTCTGGGCCGCGCTCTTTCTGGTTCAGCAGGAACAGGGTGCGCCGAAGTTCGGGCTGAGCCACGAGGTTGCCATAGAGTCGCCGGAGTTTCTCCCTTCCATCACCGGCGCTACCGGAGCGCCGTTTGTCTCCGGCAACCGGATTGATACTTTTATCAACGGCGATAGATTTTATCCGGCCATACTTGAAGCCATTGGCGCGGCCGAGCGCTCCATAAACATAGAGGCCTATATTTTCTGGGATGACTCGCTCGGGAACCTCGTCGCGGACGCTCTCGTGGCAAAGGCTCGCGCGGGAGTTGGCGTGAGGATTCTGGTTGACGCGGTCGGCTCAAGGAAGATGAGCAGCAAGCTGGAGAAGAAGCTCACAGAGGGAGGATGCCGCGTCGCGCGCTTTCATCCCGTCTGGGTCTTCGCCGTAGACCGCATCAGCAACCGCACGCACAGGGAGATAACGGTTGTGGACGGGCGCATAGGCTTTCAGGGAGGCGCGGGCTACGCAGCGCACTGGACTGGCAACGCCCAGAACCCTGACCACTGGCGCGATACTGTGGTCAGGATAGAAGGGCCTGCCGTCACACAGCTTCAAACAGGCTTTGCTCAGAAATGGCTGGAGGCAACAGGCGAAGTGGTTTCCGGCCCTGACCAGTTCCCCCAGGTGGAGCCTTCGGGCGCTCTCGCGGTTCAGACCATACTGAGCGAGGCTGAGACAAACTCCACCACCGCACGCATTCTCTACTACATATCAATCATCTCCGCGCGCAAGTCCATACTGATAGCCA
>DASVVZ010000329.1:0-3855 GCA_036389875.1 Pyrinomonadaceae bacterium | reverse complement strand
CTAATTATCTCCTTAGGTGGCCTCGGCGCTGCGTGCCAGTTCGGAAAAAACGCCATTCTTTGCTACCAATTCATCAAATGCGCCTTGTTCGACGATACGTCCCTGATCAAAGACGA
The DNA here is from genome assembly GCA_036389875.1 of Pyrinomonadaceae bacterium. Taxonomy (GTDB): domain Bacteria; phylum Acidobacteriota; class Blastocatellia; order Pyrinomonadales; family Pyrinomonadaceae; genus JACVRN01. Next base: position 3,739 of record DASVVZ010000329.1, on the reverse strand, counting down.
AGATGCAATCCGTTTCGTTAAGGGTGGTCAGGCGATGCGCGACCATAATGACGGTTCGAGTTTGACGTGCGTTTTCGATAGCGGCACGCACCTGGCGCTCGCTGATATTATCGAGCGCAGATGTTCCTTCGTCGAGGATGAGGATGGGCGGATTTTTCAGAAACATACGGGCTAAAGCTATACGCTGACGCTGGCCGCCCGAGAGATTGCCGCCGCGTTCCGTGAGCGAGGTATCATAGCCCTCCGGCATTTGTAGAATCTCTTCATGTATGTGCGCCTGGCGCGCGGCCTCCTTAATTTTATCTAAAGTAGTCTCGCCGCACCCGTAGGCTATGTTTTCCGCGACCGTTCCCGAAAAAACAAATGGCACCTGGCTAACGTAGCCGATAGATTTTCCTATGTCCTCGCGTGAGAGAACATTAATGGGTACGCCGCCAACCAGGACTTCGCCCGACAGGGGGTGAATCAGCCGCAGCACGCAGCGCAGCCAGGTTGATTTTCCCGAGCCGGAAGGACCGGCGATGCCTATGGTCTGGCCCTGTCTGATTTCGAGCGTCAGCCCGTTGAGAATCCGCCGCGACCTGCCGTCGGGCATACTGTACTCTGCGACAAGGTCACGGCATTCCAACAACGGGATGCTCCCGTCGAGCCTCGGGGCGCGCATGGTAACAGCCCCGTAAGATTTATCCACGGGCTGATTGAGCATGTGCAGGAGCACGCTCACCTGGATGCTGCTGTCGTACGTTTCATCCAGTATGCGATGCACTTCCTTGAGCGGGCCCATGACTTTTAGAAAAAGGTTGGAGAAGATTATGACCGTCCCGAAGGTGATCTCACCATAAGCGGCCAGCACGATTGCGAACCCGATGATGATGACGTGGAACAGTCCCTCGTTGACCGCCTTCATCCAATCGAAGCGGGCCATAGCAAGATGGTGCTTAACCTCTCGGTCTCGCCGGGAGTCGGCGGCATGTTCGACGCGAGTCACTTCAAGAGGGTACGTGTTGGCAGCGCGAATGTATTCGAGGCCGCCCAACTGCTCTACGACAGTGCCGTCGAGTCCTTCCTTGGCATGCAAAAGCGCGGCGCGTATCCCCTTTTGTGAATTCACCTGCAACATCGTAATCAAGAGAGAGACTGGAATGACGCAGAGCATGACGAGGCCGACACGCCATTCCTGCCAGATCGCGACCGTCAGTGCGAAGCTCGCCAGTAAGATGGCCGGCACGAAATCGCTGAAGACAACTTTGAGAAATTTAACGAAGCCTTCAACGCTCCGGATGATGCGCCCGTGCAACGACCCGACGCGCTCGCGGGAGAGCGCACCAAGGTCAATCTTCAGTAGATGACCTATGAGGCGCACCGTCATATTGCGCTCGATGCGCGTAGTGGTGCGCGTGACGACCCAGCGACGCAGCAGTTGCAGAGATTCTTTCAGGATGTAAGCGCCGGCGATAACCGCTAACGCAAGGATGGCGTAACGGGTCCATTCCGAAGCGGGCCTGCCGGCAAAGCCCCAGATGCGGTCGAAAAACCGCCCGATCAGCCAGGCAATTCCGGTCTCGACCGCGGCGGCCAGCGCACTGATGAGAACGCCGGTAGTGAACCCCAATGCATCTGCACGAGAAACAAGCTGCCAAACCTGTTTCCGTCGCGCCCAGACCGAGCCCACATCACCAAAAAACGAGCGTTCTTCTTTCGGCATGAATCCTCAGCTTAGCGAATTAACGTGAAATAAGTCGCGTAAAAGACGAGCATAAAGAGAGAGAACGGCAGACCAAAAGCAAGATAACGGCGGAAGGTGATGGCGTGCTCCGGGTCTTTGAAGCGCTGGCTTTCCTCCGCCAGAATAATCCCGGCAGAGGCGGCCGTCACCAACGAACTGCTGCCAGCGCAGATTCCGCCGCCGAGCGCCCATGCCGCCGCATGCGAATTGTCCAGCTGGTAAATGGAGCCGGAAACTGCTGTCGCCCAGGAGGCGGCTTCGGTAAAGGTAGTACCGAAATAGCCTGTCACGGCGATGATCCAGGGCGCAGCCTGAGCAGCGATGAGCTGCTCCTGAAGCGTCTTGCCAATCCACGAAGACGAGACGCAGCCGGCGAGGACGAAAATGGCTGCGAAGGTCAGATAAACCTCAAAGCCAAGCGAGGTCAGGGTGTGATAGCGATCCTTCTTTCGTTCCAGTAAAACTGCGACGATGATTGCGATAGCGCCGATTGCGATGACGTGATCTATGAAGATCAACTGGAACACGATGACCAGGACTAACACCACGACACCGATTATGAGCAGGCGGCGGTCTATGGCCAGATCGGATTTGGCCTTTTTCCAATCTGCGGCGGTTTGCGCGACCTGCAAAGTGTAGTTCGGCACCTTGGCAGCGCCCGCTTGTCGGCTACGTTTACTGATTCCGCGTTGGGTAAGGAGGGTAGCGATGGTGATAAGCACGGCCATCACGATCAAATTGGCGGGCACCACCTCGCGCATAAAGTCGCCCGCATTCAGGCTCCACGTCGAAGCCTCTATGATGTTGGGCGTATCGCCCCAGCGCGTGGAAAATCCGCCGAGGTTGCTGGCGATGAGGGCCGCGCTCAGAATCCAGCGCGACGGCACGTGATACGAAGCGCACAGCCGAATTATCACCGGCGTCATGATGAGAATCGAGGTGACGTTGTGCATGAGCGCTGCCGTCACATATGTGACAAGGAGCAAGACTCCTACGAGCAGGGGCGTCGTCAGTCGTGGACGGCGCAGGCGTATTTTGCCTAGCTGATGGCCGAGCCACGCTGCCACCCATTTGAATCCCTGCGAGCGCTCGATCATATGCGCCGGAACGGCGATGGCTGTAAATAAGATGGTGATATCCGCGTAATGCTTGAAGCCTTCCCTGAGAACATTTGACGCATTCCCCCACTGGATAACCAGGAACGCCAGGCTCACGAGGGTCATCGCAAGCGGCAGCGGCACCTCGTATTTGGTCATGGCGAAGAAGGCAGTGAAGAGCAGTACGAGCATCAGCGCGCCAGCAGGCCAGGTCATCTGCCAGGCATCCGGGGGCAGGGCGGCACTGTTAGGCTCCGGGGCAGCACCGGCAGCCCACACCGGCGCACACCAGAGTGAGAAAAGAACCAGCACGCCGAGACGGGGGAGAAGGCGTAACTGCAATTTCATATAAACGAGACCTCAGCGGTGGGTTGAATTAGAACATCACTCGGGTTTCGATGGGGCCGTAGATGAGCAATCAAGCGGATATGTGCCGGGAGCAGCTTTGGCTCAAGCACCTCGCCTATCGATACGTCTACGTACAAATCGGCGCCTTCACGAAAAGTTTCAAAGACGAGCACCTGCATCTCCTGCGCTTTCGCGCGGCAGGCGCGCACGCCTTTAACAGCCTGTTCCGTAAACTCGTGCAGGCCGCCGTGAGCCGTTTTCTCGCCCGGCTCAAGAAAGGTTACGTCCGCCACGGGAAGAAATAGATTGGGCAAGTGCGGTGGTAGAGGAAGAATGAGCCCTGTTTTTTGACCGCGACAGCCCGAGACCAATTCGCTGTCTCGTTTATAATCTAGAAGGCGCAAATGCACGCTGATTGCGTCAAAAGCCAGATCAACAGGGATGTTTTCCGCTTCCAGAACGCGCAACCGTTCTTCTGCTTCAGGAGCGCCGTATTGAGAAGCGTACTTGAGTAAATCGGACGTGGTCTTTACTTTTTCCGTCTCAATTAAGACGCGTAGAACTTCTA
>DASVVZ010000328.1:0-10588 GCA_036389875.1 Pyrinomonadaceae bacterium | reverse complement strand
ATTCCTGCATGGCCGCAAACGCCTCGTCAGCTTTTGTGGTGTCAACCTTGGTGGCGACGAATCTCATAGCCTCGGCACGGGCAAAAAGGGCCAGCTGCCTGTTGGCAACCTGGTTTTTCTGCTGCTCGGCGTCGCCCCCGGCGGGCTGGGCTTTGACCATGGTCACGGCCTTTGTGCTTGCGTCCGCGGCCTCGCTCCAATCCTTCTTGGCAGAATCTCTACCCGCGGTCTGAGCCGCATCGTCCGAGAGCTTCGCGGCATCGTTGTATCTTTGCACTCCCCGCTGTATGAGCGCGAACGCTTTATTAGTCAGAAGTGCGATCTGTTCGGGGTCAGCCGCCAGGCCCTCGTTGTACAGGGTAATGGCTTCGTCGTAGCGTTTGGCCTTGAGGGCTTCGTTCCCGGCCTTAAAGGTGCGCGAGACTACTTCGTTAATTTTGACATTCTTCTCGTTACTTCTTTGAATCTCTTCGTTTTTACGTCTAAGCTCCTCGGCTTTGGCTTTATCCTCTGCGCTGGCTCCGGGGCCGCTTGCGGCCGCCAGGCGAGCCTCCTCTTCAGTCGGACGGCTGCCGTCGCCTGGGTCGAGCAGGAAGTTCACGGGCTGACCCGTGCTGACCTTGACGCCCGCAAAATACTGAGGACGGAAACTCGGGGCGCTCGCCACGACAACGTAAGTCCCTATGAAAGGCAGGCCGGCAAATACGAAGTTACCCTTATTGTCGCTCTTGGTTTCGTATTTAGCTTTCATGTCCGTGCGGTAAATATCTATAATCGCACCGGGGACAGGGACGTTCTTACCGTCCGCTCCTTTTGTGACCACCACGCCACGCATTTCTGCGACCTGCGCCGAGGCCATGACCGTGCCGAAGAGCAAAACGGCGATAGCTGCAAGTGAAGTAAATAAGTGTTGACGACGCATCGAATGATTCCTCCAGAGTTGTATCAAGTCCCCTACATAGAAGACTTGACTAGGATGCCAAGCGGGAGAAATGGGTTGTGTTCAGCTTACTGGAAACGGCCTCACATTAGCGCTCAAGACCTGCTCTGTCAAGCATATAGAATTGGGTCTCGCCGGCCCGCAGCCTCGAATGCTCTGAGCCTCAGGGCGCAGGAATCGCAGCGGCCGCAGGCGCGCTCATCCGCGCTGTAGCAAGACCATGTCAGAGCGAGCGGCGCGTTGAGCTTAAAGCCTTGCTGAACTATCTCGGATTTCAGCATGTGTATAACAGGCGTGACGATTTCTATGCGAGTTTCCGGGCGTGTGCCTTTGTCGACGACCTGCTGAAATGCTGCGTAAAATTCGGGACGGCAGTCGGGGTAGCCGGAAGAGTCCTCGGCTACAGCGCCTATGTAGATTCTTTGAGCGGCAGTGACCTCGGCCCAGCTGACGGCGATTGAAAGCAGGTGTGCGTTGCGAAAGGGGACGTAGCTGGTGGGTATCTCTATGGATGGGAGATTAGCCCGGGCGACGGGAATAGCTTCGTCTGTCAGAGACGAGCCGCCAATACGGGCCAGGTGCTCTATGGAGACGGCCAGGCGCCTGCGAACGTTATAAAAATCTGCTATCTCTTCAAAGGCGCGGCGCTCTCGCGCCTCAGTGCGCTGCCCGTAGGAGACATGAAGAAAGGCCAGCTCTTCATTCTCTTCTCGGGCGATGGCGGCCGTGACGCAGGAGTCCATGCCGCCGGAGACAAGGCAGACAGCAATGCCGCCAGGCTGCGTCCCGCCGCTCCGAGCGACGGTCTGCTCAAGCGCGCTTTCGTCAAATCCGCCCATCAGACGCCGCGCGCCTCCGCCCCCCAAATCTGCTTGTGCATCTGTAGCTGCATGCGTACGTTCAGGCCGCTGGACGAGACCCAATCGGCCAGCTCCTTAAGATCTACGGCGTCCCAGACGGGCGAGATAAGCACGGCCAGCGCCCGCCGCTCGAGGTCGTATTGCTTTATCACACGGCGCGCATATTCCCAATCCTCGCGTCCCGCTATTACGAATTTGACCTCGTCGCAACCGGCGCGCAGCCGCTCAAGGTTGGGCCAGTGGTTTCGCGCCTCCTCGCCGGAAGCGGGACACTTCACGTCAAGTATGATTTTAGCGCGTACATCCAGGCCCTCTGTGGAGACGTAGCCGCCCGTCTCTATCAGCACCTCGTAGCCTTCGTCGCAAAGCCGCTCTATAAGCTGGAAAGCCTCGCGCTGCGCCAGCGGCTCGCCGCCCGTGACCTCTACAAGCTGACAACCGTAGGCGCGAACCTTTTCCATCACCTCTTCAATCGTCATCGGCTCGCCGCCCTTGAAAGTGTACTCGCTATCGCACCAGATGCAGCGCATGGGGCAGCCCGTCAACCGGACAAAAGAGCATGGCCGGCCGGCGTGTGTTGACTCGCCCTGAATTGAGCGGAATATTTCTGTAACGCGAAGCATGATAAAAGCAGTGCGGAAGAATCAATCCATCAATTCTGCATCGCGGACTTCCGTCTTGTCAAAAGCCGACCCGCGCATTGTTTAGAGCATCTCAGTTGAGCGACGGGCCGTGGCTTAAACTTTAGAGAAGAAGAGTGTAAAGAGGGCCGTTCGTGATAGCATAGCCGGGCCGGCAAGAGTTCAGGCAGGCTTTCCCAAGTCCAAATCCCCTGTGAAGAGAGCAGACCCACAAATCGACAGACTCCTGGCCGAAGCGACGGCGCGCCTCATAGAGCGTGCGGCTGATGCTCGTTCCCTGAAGGTCTCCGACCTTGCGCCGCGCGTGCGCAAGAGTCTGGATAAGTATCTCTTCTCAGATGACACGGAGGCTACAGCAGCAGAGGTTACGGGCTTTGTCGACGCGCTTCATGCCGACGACCTCTGCTTGATAGTAGCCTGCGAGCGCGGAGACCAGTCGGCCTGGGGCGACCTCGTGGGGCGCTACGAATCGACGGTGCGTGCGGCCGCCAGAAGCGCCGCTTCCAACGAAGACGCGGCGGAAGACCTTGCTCAATCCATCTGGGCGGAGCTGCACGGGCTGCGAGTGCGCGAAGACGGCCACCCTTCTGGCAAGATCGCTTACTATTCCGGGCGCGGCAGTCTGGGCGGCTGGCTGCGCGCGGTCGTAGGACAGCTTGCCATTGACCAGCATCGCCGCCAGTCGCGGCTGGTTCAGACGGAAGAGGACGCGGATTTCGATAAGCTGGCGCAGGGCGCACACGGCGAAAGTGGTTACAGTCTCACGCATGCTTCACCCGACCCCGAGCATGCCTTCTCGGAAAGAAGCGCCGCTCACGATGTCGAAGAGGCTCTGGGCCGGGCCATCAGGGAGCTTGCGCCGGAAGACCGGCTGCTGGTGAAGCTATACTATTTCGACGGCCTGAAGCTTCGCGAAGCGGGCGCAGTGATGGGCGTGCACGAGGCGACCGCCAGCCGCCGCCTGACACGCATACACGGGGAAGTTCGTTCAAAGGTCGAAAGCATTTTGATGAAAGAGCACGGGTGGACGCAGGTCGAAACGACCCGTTCTTTGAGCGAGGCCGCGACGCATCTTGAGAGCGACCTTGAGCTGATGCTCACGAGCGAGAAGGCGAAGGGCGAGCAGAGAGCGCCGCAGGGCGAATAAGAGCTTGATAATGGAGGGCTGCAAGCAAAGGGGGAGCCGAGCGTTCTAGAATCAGACCGCGCGAAAGAGTGAGGGGGCGAGCGCGGGCACTCATGTTTTGATGAATCACGATTCCGACAAAGAGATGGACATGTTGTTGCGGCGTCAAGCGCGGCGCAACGCTACTGGTCTGTCAGATACCGGCGCAAAACCTGAAGCGCCGCACATGGACGCGGACGAGCTGAGCGCGTATGCGGAAGGCGCTCTTTCGGACGCGTCGCGCTCGCGCTACATGCTGCATCTGGCGGACTGTGATTCATGCCGGAAGATTGTCACGGAGCTTGTGCTGGTGTCATCGGTCGAAGCCGAAGAGCGTGGGACAGTGGCGCAGACCATTGAGACGCCCTCTCGCTCGTGGCGTGAATGGTTCGCTGCTCTATTATCGCCGCCGGTCTTGCGCTACGCAGCGCCGGTGCTGGCCCTCGTAGCATTCGCTTCAATAATCTTCGTGGTGGTAACGCGCAACCGCGAAATCCCTTCTTTAGATTCCAAGAGGGATGCTGAATCGGAGCAGTCTACGAACAGAGATGCTAAGCAACAGGGCGAGCCCCCGGGCAGCGCCGGAACCAACAACACCTCGAATTCTAATCAGCCTGCTCCTTTGAGCGCAGGTGCAAGCAACGCAGGGCCGGGTGCCGCAGGCCCCGCTTCACAGGCTCAGAGGGAAACGAGCGCCACGGAGGACGACAGATTGCGCGCAGGCGATGCGCCCAAAGCGGCGGATACACCCGCGAACTCTCCGGCACCGCCTGCCGTTCAGGGGAATGAAACAAAGCAGGCGCAGCCGCCCGCGCAGGCAGCAGCGCCGGCTGATAAGTCAGTGGAAGCCGGGAGGGACAACTCGGGGTTCATAAATCAGAATAGGCAGGAGAGCAGCGACGCGACTACGGGCGGCGCGCAAGCCGGGGCCGGTTCGGCAGCCGCACGCAGGAGCCAGAGCAGGGAACCTGAGAACAGCAGCCCCAGGCTAGGGGCTACGAGCGACGGCGTCAGCGAGGAGCGGCAAAAGAAGGAGACGCCCGGCAGAGCGCCCGCGACGGCGCTTGGGCGCAGTCGACGGGATACGACCGGCGCCGACGATGAGTCTTCGCCAACGCGCACGGTCGCCGGAAAAAGATTTCGTCAACAGAACGGCGTCTGGGTCGATACCTCTTACAACTCTTCCCGCTCTGCTATGAGGGTCAGGCGCGGCTCGGAGCAGTACCGCGCGCTTGTGGCGGACGCGCCCGTCATTGGCACCGTCTCGACCTCACTAGGCGGCGATGTCATAGTCGTCGTCGGCGGCAGGGCCTATCACATATATTAAAAGAGAGTTTTCAGTTCTGAGTTTTCAGTTTTCAGTAGAAAGCAACCGTCTCTTTGCCGAAAACTGAAAACTCAAAACTGAAAACTGCTTTTGTGTTATAACTACCCGCGCAATTCACAAAAGTCCTCCCGGCGAAGAGAAAGGAGAAACGTATGATCTTCCGCAGCCCCTTGGCGGAGATTGCGATTCCCCGGGTGTCGCTGACCGCGCTTATTCTGGAGAGCGCCCGTCGTTACGGCGACAAGCCCGCGCTGATTGAAGGCTTCAGTGGACGCACCCTTACTTATAACGAGCTGGCCGAGAAGATAGAACGTGCCGCCGCGAGTCTACATCGCAGAGGTTTCGGTAAAGGCGACTGCCTGGCCATCTTCAGCCCCAACGTTCCCGAATACGCCATAGCTTTTCACGGGGCGTCTCACCTGGGCGGCGTCGTCACAACCATCAATCCGCTCTACACCGCAGACGAGGTCGCGCACCAGTTAGAGGATGCTGGCGCGAAGTATCTGGTGACGATACCCGCGCTGCTGGACAAGGCGCTGGAGGCGGCGAATGAGAGCGGGGTAGAGGAAATCTTCGTCTTCGGTGAAGCCGCAGGCGCGACTTCGTTCGACTCCCTGTTTGAACGGGACGAGCGCGTGCCGCCCGCTACTATAAATCCTCTTGAAGACATCTGCGCGCTGCCGTTTTCGAGCGGAACGACGGGCCTGCCTAAGGGAGTCATGCTCACGCATCACAATCTGGTCTCGAACATGTGCCAGATGGAGCAGATGGATCTCTTTGATAAGGATGACAACCTGATTTGCGTCCTCCCGCTCTTTCACATCTACGGCCTGATGGTCATACTCAACCTGGGACTTTACAAGGGCTCGACCATAGTCACAGTGCCGCGCTTCGAGCTTGAGGATTTCCTGCGGCTGTTGCAGGATTACCGTGTGACCTTCGCGCACGTGGTGCCGCCGATTATGCTGGCCCTCTCCAAGCATCCGTCTGTAGATAACTATGACCTCTCAAATCTTCGCACTGTCTTTTCCGGCGCTGCGCCACTGGGCGAAGCCATCACGCTGGCCTGCATCGAGCGGCTGAATTGCCAGGTCAGGCAGGGCTACGGCATGACGGAGACCAGCCCGGCGACACACTGCACCGGAAGCGATACGGGAAAGATAAAGCACGGCTCTGTGGGAATGTGCGTACCGAACACGGAGGCAAAGCTGGTTGACGTTGAGACGGGCGAGGCGGTCGGCGCAGGAAAGCGAGGGGAGCTTTGGGTGCGCGGGCCGCAGGTGATGAAGGGCTATCACAACAAGCCCGATGCGACCAGCGCCACGCTGGACGAAGAGGGCTGGCTGCACACGGGCGACGTGGGGTACATGGACGAGGACGGGCATCTCTTTATAGTCGACCGCGTCAAGGAGCTGATTAAGTACAAGGGCTTTCAGGTTGCGCCGGCGGAACTGGAAGCCATACTTCTCTCGCATCCGGCGATTGCGGACGCCGCAGTCATTCCGAGCCCCGACGAAGAGGCGGGCGAAGTCCCCAAGGCTTTCGTGGTGCTCAAGGGCGAAGTCTCGCCCGAAGAGATTAAGGAGTTCGTGGCCGAGCGCGTCGCGCCGCACAAGAAGATTCGACGCCTTGAGATAATAGACCAGATTCCCAAAACCGCTTCCGGCAAAATCCTGCGCCGCGTCTTAAAGGAGCGCGAGCAGGCTCAGGCCGGCGCAACAAACTGAAGCTCAAGAGGGATTAGTGATGACTGAGAGACAAAGAAACGCCCGCACGCTTCTGACGGCACTTGTTCTTATCGCTCTTGCAGCCTGCTCTTTATCCGTCGCTACTCCCTCGGCCAGGGGGCAGGGAAGAAGGCGCAGGCCGTCCAGCAATGCTCAGGCGCAAACCGGGCCGGCTAATAGAACTGTGCAGAGCATGGTGCGCGAGATTGATGCGCGCAACATAGAGAGGACTATACGCAAGCTGGTCTCGTTCGGCACGCGCAACACGCTTTCCGTTCAGGACAACCCTTCGCGCGGGATAGGGGCGGCGCGCGACTGGCTCTATCAGGAGTTTCAGAACATAGCCGCCCGGACGAATGGGCGCATGACGGTGGAAAAGCAGTCATACACGCAGGAAGCCAACCCGCCTCCGCGCGGGCGAGTCCTGAAGCCGACGGTGATAACGAACGTCGTGGCGACGCTCAGAGGCGCTCAGCCCGCGTCGCAGGGCCGCGTTTACGTCGTCAGCGGCCATTATGATTCCATGTGCACGAGCCCCATAGATGCGGAGTGCGACGCGCCGGGCGCAAACGACGACGCCTCAGGCACGGCCGCCGTGCTTGAGATGGCGCGGGTCATGTCAAAGTACAGCTTCGACGCGACGATTATCTTCATGGCCGTGGCGGGCGAGGAGCAGGGGCTGCTGGGCTCAACCTACTTTGCCGAACAGGCGAAGAAGAACAGCATGGACATAGCGGCCATGTTCACCAACGACATCATAGGCAATAGCTTGGGCGGAAACGGCGTGCGCGACCGCAACACCGTGCGAGTCTTTTCCGAGGGCGTGCCGTCGAACGAGACTGAGCAGGAAGCAAACGTCAGGCGCGGAGTAGGCGGCGAGAATGATTCCGCCTCGCGCCAGCTGGCTCGCTTTATCAAGGAGGCTGCCGCAGCTTACGTTCCTTCCATGAACGTGATGATGGTTTATCGCCGTGACCGCTACCTGAGGGGCGGCGACCACATCCCGTTTCTTGAGCGCGGGTTCGCAGCCGTGCGATTTACGGAGCCGAACGAAGACTACACGCACCAGCATCAGAACGTGCGCGTGGAAAACGGCATACGCTACGGCGACCTGCCGGAGTTCGTGGACTTCGACTACATAGCTCAGGTGGCGCGCGTGAACGCCGTGAGCCTGGCGCTTCTGGCGCTTGCGCCCGCGCGCCCTAAGAACGTAGCCATAGTCACTACGCGTTTGACCAACGACACGGATTTGAAGTGGGACGCCGGGACTGAGCCTGACCTCGCGGGCTACGAAATCGTCTGGCGCGACACGACCTCACCCGTCTGGACGAACTCCCGTATGGTAGGAAACGTCACGACATTTACCATGACCGGGATGTCCAAGGATAACTACTTTTTCGGCGTGCGCGCCGTGGACAGGGACGGGAACCGCAGCCCCGTCAGCTATCCGAAGCCCGTCAGATAAGAGGGCGCAAGACAGAAAAAAGTTCAGGTTCCCGTCCCTTCGAGCCTTCAAAAAATTCAACCTTCCGGGGCGCGCGCGCGTCTAAATTGTCGGCGCTGGAAAAGCAGTTACCTGACTCCCGGCGCCGGACAGTTTCTTTCAGAAATAGACCCAAAAATTGGTGATTATATGAGCAGTCTTAAAAATCTTTCTCTGATTAGAAGGGCCTCTGCGCTCTTCGGCGTGCTGGCGCTCCTGCTGCCGCTTTTCGGCCCGGCGACGGCGACCGCACAGAAGCAGCAGGCACAGAAAAGCGCCGCGAGGCTTGCTGAAGACCAGAGGATTCTGCACGTGCTGAATCGGCTGGGTTTCGGCGCTCGCCCGGGCGACGTGGAGCTGGTGCGAGCAGCGGGGCTTGAGCGCTACATAGACGAGCAGCTTTATCCGGAGAAGATTGCGGACGCGGGCGCGGAGACAAAGCTGCAAAGGCTTGAGGCGCTGCGCATGTCAACGCCAGAGCTTTACGCAAAGTACCCGCAGCCGAACCAGCTCCTGCGCCGCATGCAGAGAGAGGGAAAGCTGCCGCCGGAGTTGGCGGCGGCCGTTGAAGAGCGCATGAAAGGCGACCAGCCGAACATGCCTTCGGAGAATGCTACGCAGAATAATAGCGGCGCGATGACGGCCCGGAATAATGATGCGGCCGTAGATGGTGGTCGTGACAACCAGTATCGCAGGCTGATTCGTGATTATTACCTACGGAACGGGCTGCGCGCGCCGCAGCAGTTGATGGCCGAACTACAGGCTTCGCGCATCCTTCGCGCCGTTTACAGCGAGCGGCAGTTGCAGGAGGTGCTGGTAGATTTCTGGGAGAATCACTTTAACGTCTTCGCCGCGAAAGGCGCTGACCGGTGGCTGCTGGTCTCGTACGACCGCGACACGATTCGCCCGAACACTTTGGGGAAGTTCAAAGACCTGCTCGTCGCCACGGCCCAGAGCCCCGCGATGCTCTTCTATCTGGATAACTTTCAGAGCGCGAGCCCGAATGCCCAGCAGCGACGCCGCCCTTTGCTTGATGGACTGATGCGCACTCGTCGTCAGAATCAGCAGGGGATGCCGGACGCTCAGCAGTCTCGACCGCAACAGCAGCGACGCCAGCGCCGCGGCATCAACGAGAACTACGCGCGCGAGCTGATGGAGCTTCACACGCTCGGCGTAGAGGGCGGTTACACGCAGAAGGATGTGCAGGAGGTTGCGCGCTGCTTCACTGGCTGGACAATACGCACGCCGCGAGGTGCGGGCGGCGCAGACCCCGATGCGGGAACCTTCTTCTTCAACGAGCGCATGCACGATAACGGCGAGAAAGTTGTGCTCGGCCAGAAGATTCCGGCCGGAGGCGGGATGCGCGACGGCCTGATGGTGCTGGAGATTCTTGCGCGCCATCCGTCAACGGCGAAGTTTATTGCGACAAAGCTTGCGCGCCGCTTCGTGACGGATAATCCGTCGCCCGAACTGGTAGCGCGAATCAGCGCCGCCTACACGAAGAGCGACGGCTCTATCAGAGAGACCCTGCGCGCCGTCATCACTTCGCCCGAGTTCAACTCGCAGGCGGCATATCGCGCCAAAATCAAGACGCCTTTTGAGCTTGCTATCAGCGCCATACGCACGCTCGGCGGCGAGACCAACGGCGGCCCGGCGATTCATCAATGGATAGCACGCATGGGCGAGCCGCTCTACATGTACCAGGCTCCTACGGGCTATCCTGATACCGCCGAGGATTGGGTCAACACGGGCTCGCTGCTGGAAAGGATGAACTTCGCCCTCGCGCTCGCATCTAATAGGATTCCGGGCACGCGCGTAGACCTCTCGCGCTTCGCGGGTGAGGCCGCGCAGGCGGAAGTCACCGGCGGCACGATTGATAAAGCGAAAGTCATGGAGCGCTTCATAAGCGTTATCCTGAACGGAGAGATTTCGCCGCAGACCAAACTGACGCTGAGGAATCAGTTGAATGCGCCGCTTCCGGCCCCTTCCGGCCCGCCCGCGCAGGCCGCGGATTCCGAAGCCGCGCCCGACAACATGGCCCGGCCAGGCCGCAGGGGCCAGCGACAGATGGCGCGAGCAGACACAGGCCGCGTCGTAGGCAATCCTGAAGTCGTAAAGATAGCCGGATTAATCTTAGGCTCTCCCGAATTTCAGAGACAGTAAAGGTAGTGAATGGTAAATAGACGAAACCGTTTCTCTATTCGCCAGCTATGAGGTGTTTATGAATCGCAGATTTTTCCTGAAGTCGGGCGGGGTGGCGCTCGCGAGTATGGGGATGACGGGTGTCGCGCCCGCTTTTCTTGAGCGAGTGGCGCAGGCTCAAAGCTCTACGGGCGGGCGGCGCAAGACGCTGATTGCCATCTTCCAGCGCGGAGCCGTTGACGGGCTCAACATGGTCGTGCCTTACGGCGAGAAGGAGTATTACGAGCTGCGTCCTTCGCTGGC
>DASVVZ010000327.1:0-19691 GCA_036389875.1 Pyrinomonadaceae bacterium | reverse complement strand
TTTATATGACTGGTCGCGCACGACTGCCGTCTCCGGCTCGAAGCGTATGAAGATGTAGTCCGTGTCGTACAGTATCTCTACAAAGCGCTCATCCCAACTTTCCATCTCGCCCATGTAGCGGCTCAGCAGGCGCTTCATTCTGCCTGCGTCGTGCGTCTCCAGGACGGCTCGTCCGCGAAAGCCCACGTGCTGCACGAGTCCGGTTGCGGCGTCGTAATCGACAATCCCCAGGGCGCAGCGCGGCTCAAGCTCAATCCGCTTCGGGAAAGAGTCCGTCCTGTAGTTGCCTATAATCCAGAGCGCCTCCTGTTCCCAGAGGAACCAGACCGGAGATTCGCGCGGCCCATCATCTGAATGCGTCGCCATGTGGGCGAATAAAGGGCGCGAAAGTATCTCTGTCATCAACCGTCGCGCGGCATCGTCCGTGAGGTCGAAGTGGCTTCCGGTGTCGCGGATTATCTTCATATCTCTATTCTCCAGACCCCTTCGCCTGCCGGTTTGAGCTTTATCTCCACGTCCAGAAACTTTCGTATGATTTCTATGTTGGTGGTGGTGTGAAGAGACGGCGTGACGGTCGTGTAGCCGCCGCCCGAGAGCGCGAGCGGTATCAGTAGCTGGTCCGCCAGGTGCTCGCCCACAGGCGCGCCCGTGGCCAGGTAGCTTTCGGCCTCAATGACAGCCTGTTCCGCCACCTGTTCAGCGCGAACGCCCCGCTCGCCTACGGCGGTGAATACTTCCGTCAACTGTTCGCTGCGGATCTCTATCATGACGACGTTGCCGGGGCTGAGGGCATTTTCGGAACTCTCTACCTGAAGCTCTTCGTCCGCCCAGCCCAATTGCTCGCGTATGACCGCCAGCTCGCGCTCCGCGATTGACGCTGGCAGCTTGACGACTAACGCCTTGGCGCGTCTGTCCAGAATCGCGCCGCGCGTCTCTATCTCTAACTTTGCCGGCGCTGTCCGGGGCTCTATGTAAACGTTTATGCGCCCGCCGCCGGGAGGATAAAAGCCGTAACGCTCAAGCTCTAGAGAAACGCGCGGGCCTGTGCGGTTCACGAGCGGCAGAAAAGCCTTCTCTAGAAAGTCGAAGGGCGGCGCGTGCTTGTTGTGCGTTCCGCCTTCGAGCGTAATCATGCTAGGGGCGTCCGCAATCATCAGTGGTGGGAGAATCGTTTGCAGCACGAGCATGGTCGCGCCAGCCGTGCCTATTGCGAAATGGTACTGGCCGGGGCTGACTTCGCCCGGCGTGAAAGTGAAGTCGCTTGAGCCCACGGTCGCGCCCTCCGCCTGTGCGCCGCCGATTTCTGCGGCCGCGCGTACCGCCGTCAGATGCTGCGGCTTCAATCCGGGCTTCTCGCGGCGGGCGCGAACGTTGTGGATGCGAAAAGCTTTTCCCGTAATCAACGAGAGGGCCAGCGAGCTGCGTATAATCTGTCCGCCGCCTTCTCCGAATGAGCCGTCAATCGTCAGCATCCTTCAAGCCTCTTTCCGAGCTTTAATCGTGTGAGCAACAAGCCTGAGTATAGTATTACCTGCGAGGCCATTTGAAGAGTGAAGCCCGAGGAGCATGAGCGCCGGTAAACCTCAGCACGGAGGCCCGCAGCAGTTGAGCCCGCATGGCTCGTGGGCTACACGAAGGTTAATCTCTATGGCCATCTGAAGCGCCGCGAGAAGGCGGAAAAAGCCCGCCACTATTGAGATATAGGGGCGGGCTTAATCATGGGTTCTGAAAACCGGAACGCCCGAGTCTATAAACTAGAGCAGTTGAGAATTAAGCGAAAGAAGTAAAGAGAGCCCGCCCTTGAAATATAAGAGAGGCCCGACAGGCTTTGACTACTTTCCGGTGGCTTTCTTCTCGGCGCTCTTGCTCTGATATTCAACCTTTTTGCCGGAGCGCGCTTCCAGAATCGGCAGGAATGTTCTTACCATGTCTTTGTTAATTTTGAAGACGGCGACCTGTTCTTTCCCTGCCTCGTCCTTATACCCTATGGTGACAAAGTGTGTCTGCTTTTTCGACATCAGGGCGAGCAGGCCAATGGGGCCGAGCAGAACCGTCGTGGCAACGGCAGTTCCGACACGACGACCGGATTTTTGACCGTACTCTATATCAATGAAGTTGGCATAGGGGATGGAAGCTATTTGATTATTCTGATAAATGAACTGAAGTTCCTTTTCGTCAGTTGTAACCAGACGACCTTTAACTTCTTTCTTCGCGTCTTTGAACGCCGCCATCGTGCCGCCATAGTATGAGGCGCTATCAGACTTGGCGAAAACACTAATTTGTCCGAAGATTAGGGAGAGCATGAGCAGTAAGGAAAGTTTTTTTAACATAGAAATCCTCTCTAGGTTAGGGGTTAGCTTGAAGGACAAAAAGCCGAAGCAGAAACACCTTCCTGCGGGTTAGTGACCTGAGAATAAAGTGATCGGAATTTGCCAGGCGTATCTTTTAGTGACGTCGCGGATAAGGAGCTAACGCACAGGGCGCAGGTAATGTATAGGAGCCCCGGTTAATAGTCAACTTTTTAAGGGCGGCACAATCGACAGTAACCCCGGCCTTTAATGGAGTGATACCGTCTTCTATTGTATACTCGCTGTTATGAATAAACGTGCTAAAAAGCGAGCCAAAGAAGCGGTCAGGAAAGAAATTGCGGAACGGTCAGATAACCGTAAGGAACAAGGATCATCCTCTCCGGCAAAGAAATTACCTGAGAGCCGTGGTTTCACGCCGAGGCCGGATAAGAAGCGTGGCTAGTCTTTTATTGTCTTAAATCTATTGTCAAATATATCAGCGCAACCACCCATGCCGGGCACTGTTCTATGTGAAATCCGTCGTCCGAAATTTTTGTTGCTCACTTCTATTGTGTTGCTATTGGGTAGGGTTTACTCTACAGTTCAATTTCTCCCGACATCCGTTTTGTTTAGGAGTCCCCTGATGAAATCAAAACCCCGCATCCTGTTTATTGACGACCATCAGGATACATGCTTTCTGGTCATCACCTGGCTCGGCACACTCGGATATGAAGTAACCGCTACGCACAGCGTAGGTGAGGGAATAAAGTTGGCCCGGAGCGGAGCCTTTGACCTCTACCTGCTCGATAGTAGATTAGCTGACGGGGACGGAAAAGAATTGTGCGAGAAGATTCGTGAGATGGATGAGCTGACGCCAATCGTCTTCTACGCCGGTGATTTTCGTGAACGAGTTTTAGCCGATTCTGATTGCGAGCCGCAGGGCTTCGTCGTGAAACCGGATTTGGAAAACTTACCGCGCATCATTGGCAATGCCCTCGATGCGGTTACCGCGTAAGACGCGTACATCGTTGAACCTGTTAATAGGCGCTGGGCCTGCATAAGACGGCTGCGCCTATTCGCTTTTTGGAATCTTTTAATCTTTCCGTCAGAAATAACCGTCAGATGTATTTCAATACCAGACAGCTTTACACGCCCGCGCTCGCAATCTACGAGTTCAACGAAAGGTCGCTGATAGTAGATACGGAGACCCTGGGCGCTGGCTCGACCGCAGAGATAATAGAGATTGCTTTCGGCGATGCGACCGGCCGTGTGGTCTTTCAGTCGCTCATCAGGCCGGTTTTCAACACACTCCCGCGCGCGTCGAAAGACAATCGCTTCGATAAAGACGAGCTTGACGGAGCGCCGTACTGGACGGACATCTGGCCCGAAGTTTCCGAGCTTGTTCGCAACAGATTGCTGATAGCCTACAACGCGGGCTTTGACCGGCGCGCGCTGGCCGCCTCCTGCGCGCGTCATCAACACACTACGCAGGAGCGCGGCTGGCGCTGCGCCATGCAGCTTGTCAAACAGGTGGCGGGCGTGAAAAGGTCTCTGCCGCTGGCAGAAGCCTGCGCGCTCTACGGCCTGCCCGGAGGCACGCACCGCGCCGCAGCAGATGTCGAAGCCACTTACCAGCTGCTGAGCGCTTTGAAGGCTTCGGTTCAATCCGAATCACCATAAAGCCCGTGCAGAGGGGGAACGTTCACGCAGGCCGAACGGGTAAAAATAGAGGCGTCCGAAAAATAGAGCTTGAGTGAAAGCGCTTTGTCTAATATCTTCTCGGCTGATTACCATATTCAGGGGCGGCCAGAGGCGCGTGGCGCTGGCCCGCTTTCGAAACCACGGAAAGGCACACATGAAGCTTGAGGAACTGAAGGAGGAGGTGTTCGCCCAGCACCTGAACACGAAATTTTACGTCCGGTTAGAGGATAGAAGCGTCGAGCTTGAGCTGATTAAAGTCGTCGGCGATAAGAGCAGCATGGACAAGCTTGAGGGCGTGGAGCGATTCGCGATCTACTTTGCGGGGCCGAGCGATTTTTTCCTGCCGCAGCATATCTACAACATGGAGCACGAAGCGCTGGGCGAAATGCTCATCTTTATAGTGCCGGTCGGCGCTCAGAACGGGCGCTATCAGTACGAAGCCGTCTTCAACCACATGGAAAAATAGGGCAAAGGTCGCAGTGCCGCGCCTGATGAATTGAAGAGAAAGAATCTCTTCCATTCATCCGTCTGCATTCCGGCTCGTGGCATGTTCCTCCGGGTGTCTCTCCATCAGCAGGTACATATGCTCGTCTTCTTTGAGACGGAAGCCAAGGCGCTCGTAGAAGCGGCGGGCTTCCGTGTTGAGCTTGTAAATCATGTGGCGCAGTGGGGTGGCGGTCGCCTCCGATTCCTCTATCAGCTTCCTTAAAAGGTAAGTCCCTATCTTTCGGTTCTGAAATTCCGGCAGGATGGCTATGTCCAGCAGCCGTATCTGTTCGGCGGTGCGCGCTACCCAGAGGCGACCGGCTGGCTCGCCGTCGAAAAGGATGAGCTGGTAATCGGCCTGCGGAAAGCGGCCTTCGTAGTCGCTGCGCTGCATCTGTAGCTGCCACCGCAGAAACATCTCCTTCTGCTCGTCAGTCCAGCCGGTGGCTAGCCGCATCTCTTCCTCACGCGTGCTGGCATAGATTTTCAGCAGCGTCTCTTCGTCTTCTGGCGTCACAGGCCGAAGCCTTACGCGCGCCCCCATCGTAGATAAATCCCCAAGCTTGTCTGTCATAGAATTGCGCCTTAAAGGAAGAAGTCAGGAGGTAAAGCGTGAGACGCTCTCTCCTGCCAGGGACACAAGCTATGGCCCGCCGTTTCAGAAGTCAACGAAACAGTCGGGTCGCAGAAACCTGCGGACGTACATGCAGGATTCTGCAACCCGATCTCAGGCTTGAATGATGTCGAGCACATGACAAACGACGCGCCCTGATGACCTGGCGTGTGCGGAAAGTCTGCCGCAAGGGCATGTCCCGACCCGTTAAAGTAATACGGCCTCAGAGTGGCTGCGACTCCGAGCCGCCCTAGGCTCGCGCCACCCGTCCCTTCAATTTCTGTTGGGCCGTCAGGTCAAGCATCTTCACATAATTGAAGTTGACGTTGTCGCCGCCGGCAAAGACGCTAATCTCAAAGTCGCTGCACTTGAGGGTCTTCAGCTGGTTGTCTGCGCCGCTCTTGGCATCCCAGCTGTCTGAGCCGGGCAGCCCTTTCTCCTGAGCGAATTTCGAGACGAACTCATTAACGTTCGCCCACACGGGGCCGCTATACGAGACGTTGAGCGTCGAGATGCGACCGTCCAGGAATGTCAGGATGATTTGATTGACGCCGTCGAATTTCTTCTCAGCAGAAAACTTTGCGGGGTGTATGACAAGGGTCTTCACGCCGAACTTGTTGACCGGCCTGTTGAGGCTGGCACGAATCTCCTTGTCGGACTCGCTGCCGGGGAACAACGACAGCACTTGTTCTATCGTCATGGCCAGCCTGAGCCCTGCAACGTCCGGTGCCTGAGACATGGAAAGGCGGCTGGCGACTTTACGCCCCTCAGCGCCCGGGTCAACCTTCTTGGCCTTAGGCCTCTTAATCGCGTTCGGCCTGAAATAATATACGTCCTGCTCCGTCTTCTGGATGCGCGCATTGGGCGTGCTGTTTGCGGCGCGCTCCGGGCTGCTGGCAGGCGCGACTGGCACACCGTTGGGGGCCAGGGTCTCAAGGGGAGCGCGAAAGACGATTGCCTCGTAATAGTCCACGGCCTTCTTGCGCTGGTCGCTTACGGGCACCATAAACAGGTAGAAGTTCCCCAGCGCTTCATGCTCAATCAGGTAGGTATCTTGCTCGAAAGCCTTGCCCGGGGGAAGCGTAAAGAGCAGGGAGAAGCATTCCGTACGGCTCGCGTCACTTGTGGACACAGAGGTGGGAAAAGCGGCTACGTAATCCGTCACTTCTTTGAGCTTCAGCCCGCGAGTGTTCGAGGGGCCCAGGTAAACGCTGAACTGTGTGTTTACATAGGGGGCGAAGCTTGATCGGGTGTAATAGCCGAGTTGTTCCTGGCCGGTCTGCGAGGGTGGAAATAGCGGCGAGAGCATGTTGCTCATCGACGAAGCATCGCGGCCAAGGACTGATTTGAGCGGAAGAGCGACGCACGCAGCGACGACTCCCGCCCTCATAAACTTTCGTCTGGATAGGCTCATTACTTCTTACACTCCTTCAAAGGTAATCTGTAATTCCCTGTAAATCGGGTGAGACCGGATTCTTCTTTAGTGAACTTAAGGTTAAAGACTGTACCTGGTGAAAATGGTAGCCAAGTGGCGGGACTCTGTCTTGGCGCGCGACACTTTAACAACTATTCCCGAAGTATGCAATAAGATTGTTCTGGGCCATAAAGATTTGTTCAGGGCCGTGCGGAAGGCGGGCCATCGTGGCGGCGTGAAGAATTATCTTGTATTACCGATCACTTCGGTTTACAATCCCCGCGCTTTTCGGTCATACCTGGTTTTTTTCCTGCCAGTATCCTTATCTTCGCAGACCCAAAAGCTATGGCAAGGTGAGGGCCTCACGGATTAAAAGACTCGCACGTCTTCTTCACAAAGGGCAGTTCTTTACCGAAATTAATCTATAAAGAACCCGCTTGGAAACAATGCTTAGAGGAGATATCAATGGCCGAACCATTCTTGTCTGAAATCAGAATCATGAGCTTCAACTGGGCTCCCAAGGGCTGGGCCATGTGCAATGGCCAGTTCATGCCCATTAACCAGAACCAGGCGCTCTTCAGCCTGCTCGGCACAACCTACGGCGGCAACGGGCAAACGACCTTCGCGCTACCTGATTTACGCGGGTGCACGCCCATTCACGAAGGCAGTGGACATACGCTTGGAGAAAAGGCAGGCTCGCAGAGTGTGACGTTGACGCAATCCCAGATGCCTGCGCACACGCACGTTCTTAACGCCACTACGACGAACGGCACCCAGCTAATACCGGTGGGTAACCTGCTGGCCCCCACGCCGAACCAGCTCTATCACGGCTTGGACGCAAGCGCGGTATCGCTTAACCCGCTGACGATATCCAATGTCGGAGGCAGTCAGGCGCATAACAACATGCAGCCCTACCTGACTCTGACATTTTGCATAGCCCTAATCGGCATCTTCCCAAGCCCGAACTAAGGAGAGAGAGAACTATGGCACAACCATACGTCGGTGAAATCAGGATGTTCGCTGGCAACTTCGCCCCGGCGGGCTGGATGTTCTGTGAAGGGCAACTGCTTCCCATCTCAGAGAACGAGACATTGTTTAATATAATCGGAACGACTTACGGCGGCGACGGCCAATCAACTTTCGCCGTGCCCGATTTACGCGGCCGTATCCCGATTCATCAGGGCGGCGAATTTACTCTGGGAGAGAGTGGAGGAACTGAACAGGTTACACTAACCACTCAGCAGATTCCTATACACACGCACGCTATGCTGGGAACAACCTCCATAGCGAACGATGCCAGCCCGGCCAATAACGTGTTAGCGCAGTCGAACACGTTCGATCCCTATCAGACCGGTGACCCATCTACCCCTATGGCGGCGTCAGTCGGTATTGTCGGAGGTAGTCAGCCGCACACTAACTTTCAACCGTACCTCTGCATCAACTTCATCATTTCGCTGTTCGGGATTTACCCGTCCCCGAACTAAGGAGAACGTCGATGGATCCTTTTGTAGCTGAAATCAGAATCTTCCCCTTTAACTTTGCGCCTAAGGGATGGGCCTTTTGTGACGGGCAGTTACTGCCGCTCTCGCAGAACACGGCGCTCTTTTCCCTGCTCGGCACAGTCTACGGCGGTGACGGTAAATCAACCTTCGCGCTACCTGATTTGCAGGGGCGAGCGCCCATGCATCCCGGACAGGGGCCAGGACTCTCGCTTCATGACCTGGGCGAAGAGGCAGGCTCGGAGACCGTGACGCTGCTTGAGTCTGAGATTCCGGCGCACACTCATAACGTGATGTGTGTGGCGGCCCCAGGTGACACGAACCTGCCCGACGGCACAACCATCGCCAGAACAGTGGGCGCAACGCCTTATCTTCCCCCCGCGGGCGCGCCACTGACCCCGATGTCCCTTCAATCGCTTTCGGTTGCCGGCGGGAGCCTGCCGCATAACAACATGCAGCCGTATCTGACCCTGAACTTCTGCATAGCCCTTCAGGGCGTCTTCCCGCCACGAGGTTAAGAAGACGCCAGGCAGAGATGTCAGGCCGAATAAAGAATCAGGATGGCGCGCCATTGAAAGTGCGCCATCCTGTATTTATAGGGCCCCTTGGGCCTCAGGGCTATACAATGAGGACGGAACCTTGCGGGCCACCCGGTAAGGCAAAGGCCGGTAGTCATTAAGTAACTGGCCCACGGCAAATTGACAATTTGGATGTTCTTAATTACTCTAGCCGGTGGCGTGGACTGTCCTGTTTAACATTACCCGTCCTCTGAAGGCCACCCTCGCTACCAGTAAACAGTCTTTTATCGTTTCATTATACTGCTTAAGTAGGTCAAGTCTTTTTCCACGGTTTCGTACCTCTCGTGAGGATTTAGCTGGGCGCAAACCCTCGCCCTGTTCCTTAATTTCATTGCAGCGCCACTGCACCCCGCGCGCGCGTACCATCGCCGCCAATCGAGGAGTTCGTATGAGAAAGTCATTCCCCCGCCTGTTCGCCCGCAACTACAGGCTATTCGTCATCTGTGCCATTTTGGCAGGACTGGTAAGCTTCGGCATATCCGCCTCCTCACACGCAAGCGACGATACTTCCCGGCGTGACGCTTCGGCAGCCGCAACAGGAAAGAACGGCCCGGCCGCCTTCATCAACTCCGTCCTGAATTTCCCCATGCCGTTGCCCTCGATTACGGCAACCATGACGGGCCAGATTGTCGGAGACGCGGGCGAAGTAGGCAAAGCAGGCGTTGGCGAGACGATTCGCTACACCGTCACCATCACCAATGGCGGCCCTGATCCTGCTACTAACCTCATCTTGCAGGATTCGATTGACAGCAACACCACGCTGGTCGGGGGCTCCATCAAGGTCTCTCCCTTAGCGGCCAACGAGTCTTACACGTCGGTCGGAAACATGACGCTCAACACTGACCTGATAGGTACTCCGGGCTCGTGTGCCAACGCAACGGATAAAACGAGCGTTCTCTGTAACGATACTCAAAACGCGACAAACACCACGACGACAATCAGCAAGTTCGCTTCCGCGCAGGGGGGACTAGGGGCCGGGCAGACGCCGAACGGCACCAACACCATCACCACTGCCAACGGCGGCACGGTGAAGCTGGACGCCGACGGCACTTTTACCTATGACCCGGCGGCGGGTTACGAGGGAACGGACGAGTTCTGGTACAGGCTCTCTAACGAAGCCGGCACAGACGACGGCAAGGTGTCCATCACGGTGGGCGGCGCAAACGGGATGGTCTGGTTCGTTAACGCTTCCGCGCCAGTGGGCGGCAATAACGGAACGCAGGCAAAGCCCTTCCGGCTTTTGAGTGACTTCCAGAATGTTAATAACACAGGGGTGAGGCCGGGTGCGGCAGACAACGACAGCATCTACCTTTATGAAAGCGCCTTGGCCTACGTAGCCCCTTTAACGCTGCGCTCCGGGCAGAAACTCATAGGCCAGGACGCCACCACGTCTTTGTCAACACTGGGAGCGCCCGCGGCCCAGCCCGGCAACGCCTATCCGCCCGTCAACCCGAGCGGGGCAGTTGCCACCATAAGCGGCATCACGGGCGGCATCGTGCTGAACTCCAACAACACCCTGAGCGGCTTCAGGGTAACCGCCACCAATGCCCTTCAAGGTACTAACTTCGGAACGCTCTCATTATCACAGGTCGACATAAGCAGCGGCGGTCATGCCATCAGCCTTACCACCGGCGCATTGCAGGCTCCGGGCGGCGGCGCGGCCACCTTCGGAACGGTTTCATCCAGCGGCGGCACTAACGGTATATTGCTGAGCGCCGTCACGGGCTCTATGTCCACCACGGGCGGCACGCTCACGGGCACGCTCACAGGGCCGACCTTCTCTGTCGTCGGCGGAAGCGTGAGCGTGACTTTTAGCGGGAGCATTACGCAGGCGGCTAATAACGCTGCTGTCTCCGTGACGGGCGGCCACAACGGAACGATTACCTTCCAGACCGGAACCATCAGCGCCACAGGCGTCTCGACCGGAACGGGCTTGCAGTTCTCAAACGCAGACGGCACTTATAACTTCAACGGCACAACCACGCTCAACGGCGGCGACGCCGGCGTGGACATTCTTGCCGATTCCGCAGGCACGTTTAACTTCGCCGGCACCACGACTATCACAAGCCCCTCGGGCACGGCCTTCAACGTGGACGGCGGCGGGTCAACTTCTACGGCGAGCGTGACCTACAACGGCACCATCACGCAGGCGAGTAACGCCGCGATGGTCTCCGTCACGAATCACAACACGGGCACGATTACGTTCCAGAACGGAACGCTGAACGCCACGAACGGCACGGGCCTGCAGTTCAGCAACGCCGACAGCACTGCTTCTTACAGCTTCAACGGCACAACGACGCTAAACGGCGGTGACGCAGGCATAGACATCATCAGTGGCAGCGATGGTACTTTCACTTTCGGGATAAATACTTCAATTACGCGTGGCGTTAGCGTAGCCGGCGAAGCCTTCAGGCTGTTGTCAAGCAACTCCAACGTAACCTATAGCGGAAGCATGTCGCTCAATACGGGCACCGGCAACCTGATTTCCATAGACAATCACGATTCAGGAACTATCACTTTCCAGACTGGCAATCTTACTAAAGCCTCAAGCACGACGCAGGGCATAAGCATACAGAACTCTAACGGCGGCACTATTAATATCAATAATCCCACCGTCACTATCGCGATGACTACGGGCAACGCCATATCGCTGACAAATAATGGCGGCGCTACCATAAGCTTCAACCCTGCGGGTGGCGGCAACGGGATAGACCTGACCAGCACGAGCGGCATAGGCTTCAACGCCACTGGCGGCGGAACCGTTACGGTAGCCGGAACGAGCAACACGATTGCCTCGACCACAGGCATAGCCCTGAACGTGACCTCCACAGAAATCGGCAGCGCCGGCCTGAACTTCGTGAGCATCGCGGCCAATGGCGCGTCTAGCGGCATCGTGCTTACCAGCACGGGCACGGCGGCTGGAAACGGCGGCCTGACCGTGACCGGCACGGCCCAAGGCTCAGACCGTTGCGGCGGCACTATCACCAACATCAACACGCCGGGCACGGCTGCCACGGTCAACGCGAAAGTTGACGCCGAATGCACGGGCGGTACGATTCAAGCCACCACGGCGGCGGGCGTCATACTCAATAACACGAAGAACACGTCGCTCTCCCGCATGAGAATCCTCAATAGCGGGACCGACGGAATCAGCGTCAACAACATCAACGGCTTTACGCTGACCAACTCTCAAATCACCGACAGCAGCGGCGTCGCGCAAGACCGCGGCATAGACATGGGCGATTTCAGCACAGGCACGGCTGTCAACGGCACAATCACTGTCACCAACTCGACGCTTGGGCCTACGCCGCACGATAACTTCGGCGCCGGCATAGGGAGCGGCACGTCCACGTGGAGCATCACCGGCACGCTCTTTGACGATTCGCAGCTCAACAGCGGCTTCAACTTCGAGCTTCGCAACGCGACCGTCAGCAATTTCACGATGACCGGCAACGTGCTGAGGAATCAGTTCGCCGACGGTATGCAGATGCAGCCCTCCGGCTCCTCGACCGGAACTATTACGACCTCTACTATTCAGAACAACACGTTTCAGGCCAACAATCTCGCTCTGGATTTGAACCACGACGGGACGGCTAATATTACTTATAGAGTTATCAATAACACCTTCCTGACGAGCCACTCCCATGCCGTAAATGTCTTCAGTTCCGCCGTGCAAGCGCCCACGACCGGGGGAACTTATAATGTTCGCTTCGAAGGCAACGTGATAGGCAGCGCTGCGAGCTCCGGTTCCGGCTCGGCCATAGGTAACGGCCTTCGCGTTAATATCAACGGCGGCACGGATGCCACTGCAACGATTCTCAATAACACTATCCGGCAGGCGCCCGTCGGACGCGGAATAGAAATTATCTCGCGTAACGGCACGGGCGGTCTCGACGTTACGGTGGCCGGCAATAATGTTGATCACACGAACACGTCTTATTGCCTCCCCGCTGAAGCATCGCCCTGCGCGGCATCGTTTCCCCTGGCGGCGATTTTCATTCAGGCGAACTGCATCGGCAACTGCAACTCTCTTAGGGCAGACGTTCGCGGCAACACGGTGCCTTCGGGGACTGCAAGCGACCTTCTCAGCACTTTTATACAGGTAATAGAGGCGCAAGGGGCTCCTGTCACCGGTACCGCAAGCGCGTCGCTGGTTGATAACGCTCCCACGCCTTCTGCCAATGGAACCACCGAATTAACGGAATCACACACTAATCCGGCGCATAATAATACGGGCAGCGCCTCTGCCGAATCGGACGTCGGGCTCGTCAACGGCCCAATCAGCACGGTCGCGATGAACATGCTGCAAACGAATCAGCAGCAGCAGTACTACGCGCTGAACAATTCTTCGGATAACAGCAATAATTCATTACTTGCATTCGTAAACAGCAACAGAGATTTCTCTTCCATCAGTGAAGTCGTCAAGCCGGGTCTGGAAGCTTCCGGCAACGCGGCAACCAACGCCGACGTGCCGAAGATTGAAGCGGGCGCGGCGCTCTCATCGAACTTGACCGGCACAGAGCTTTCGTCCGCCGTTTCCGTCGTAACGGAAATAGAGAAGGGCGCGGCCGTGTCGCTGGCTCACGCCAAGGGAAGCCCGACGCTGACAAGCCGCCTGAGCGGCTTCTTATCAACGGTAGTAAGTGCGGTGACGCCTACGGCTCACGCTGCGCCTGCGCCGATGCCCGCGCTTGAAGTCAATCAGGCTCTGGGCACGCTGCCCGCGAATAAGTCTGTCACGGTCACGTTCGACGTGACGGTCAACGGGCCGCACCCGTTCGCGAGCTATACCAACAACGCGACCATCAAGGCCGATAGCGTAACCGACATACAGAAGCAGGTAATTACTCCGGGCGACAGGTACAACACCACTACGACTCTGTCGGCCGACCCGACGAGCCCGGCCTTCACGGGTGACACGGTCACTTTCACTGCGACCGTTACTCCGAGCGAACAGGCGGGCGTCGTCAATCCTGCGCTCGGCGGATTCGTGCAGTTCAAGGACAACGGCGTCGCCATAGGCGCTCCTATACCCTGCACGGCTGACGGGAATAACTGTATAGCGCTGCTGCCAACCAGCTCGCTCACGGCAGGCATGCACCCGATCACCGCAGAGTATCTTGGCGGAACCCATCACGAGCTTAGCAACAGCAGCGCGCTTAACTATACGATTAGCGCCTGTACGAACAATCCTATCGTCACCACTATTAATGACGGCACGGCCCCTGTGCCCGCAGGCAGCTTGCGCGAGGCTCTGGCTAACGTCTGCCCGAACAGCCCGAACAACACTATTACCTTCGCCACGGGCGCTGGACAGGCTTTCGACCCGGCGACAGGCCCGCACGTCATACAGCTAGCGGCCGCGCTCCCGGCTATCACTAAGAACATAATAGTTCAGGGGCCGGGCGCGAATATGCTGGAAGTGCGCGGCAGTCAGGTCAACCTGAACAGCTTCCGCGTCTTTACCATCGGCAGCGCCGCGACCAACGTCAATATCTCCGGCATGACCATCAGTGGCGGAAGCGATGCTCTGGGCGGCGGCGGCGTCAGCAACGCCGGTACTTTGACGCTCTCGGACTGCGCCGTGGGCACGTCCAGCAACACCAACATCACCACAGGCTCGGGCGGCGGCATCAATAACTCCGGCACGCTGACCATAGACAGGTGCACCATCAGCAACAACGTGGCGACGGTGAGCGGCGGCGGTATCTTCAACGCCGCGTTGGCCACGCTGACGGTCAAGAACAGCACTATAAGCACGAACACTTCAAACGGAGGCGCTAACACCGGCGGCGGCGTCAATAACGCGGGAACGGCTACGTTCACGAACGTCACGGTGGCGGCGAACCTGCTCGGCGGCGGCATCGTGAATGCGAACGCCACGCCGACCTCCTTCACCATCGGCAACAGCATCGTTGCGGACAGTGCTGGCGGCAGCGACGACCTGACGGGCGTCTTCAACTCCGCAGGCTACAACCTGTTCGAGAACGCGGGCACGGCCACCATAGGCGGCACGACCACCGGCAACCAGACGGGCGTTGATCCGAAACTGGGCGCGCTATTCAACAACGGCGGGCCTACGCTGACGCATGCGCTATTGAGCGGCAGCCCGGCCATAGACGCGGGCGATAATACGCTGGCCACCAGCGCGGGTCTGACCACAACAGACCAGCGCGGCACGGGCTTCCCGCGCAAGATGGACGGGGCGGACGTGAACGCGACTCAGACGGTGGACATAGGCGCTTTCGAGCTGCATCCATCAATTGAGGACATCACGGACAAGTCGACCCCGGAGGACATTCCGCTCGATGTCACATTTAACATCGGCGACGCCACGGGCGCAGGCTCGCCTCTTATCACGTCTGTTGTTGCTACGTCCAGCAACGCAGCGCTCGCGCCCGATGCCAATCTGGTTATCAGCGCGGTCGCAGGGTCTGATACTCAGCGCAAGCTGACCATCACGCCCGTATCGAACGCCAACTCTACGGCTAACGGCACGGCGACCATCACCATCACGGTGACGGCCACCAACGGGCAGACGGCCACTGACACCTTTGTGCTCACGGTCACTGCCGTGAATGACCTGGCCACGACGAACGATGACCCCAACTACAGCACGGACGAGGACTCCGCGCTGACGGTCAACGCGGCGTCGGGCGTGCTGGCAAACGACACGGATAGTGACAGCGCGAGCCTGACGGCCGTTATCGTCACCAATCCGTCGCACGCACAGTCCTTCACGCTCAACGCGGACGGCTCGTTCAACTACACGCCTGCTTCGAACTTCAACGGGCAGGACACGTTCACCTACAAGGCGAACGACGGAACAAACGACGGCAATACGGCCACCGTCACCATCACTGTCAACGCAGTGAGTGACCCCGTGGGCACAGTCGCCTCGGGAGCCATTTCGGTTGCCGAGGACTCAACAAACAACGGCGGCGCGAACATGTCCATCACGGACGTGGACGCGGCGATTGCGCCCAACGGTGTGTACGATGTGTCGCTCTCAAGCACGCACGGCACGATGTCGCTGACGACCATCGCGGGCCTGACCTTTACGGCAGGCGACGGCACGGCGGACGCGACCATGACGTTCCACGGCACGCTCGCGAGCATCAACACGGCGCTGGCCACTGCGACGTACACTCCGGACGCGAACTACAGCGGCGCGGCGCAGATTAAGCTTGATGCCACTGACACCTTCGGCGGCATAGTCGCGACCGGTACAGGGCTGGCGACCCATGACAGCAATACCATCAACGTCACGGTCACGGCCGATAACGACGCGCCGACTTTGACCAACAACGGCATCACGGTTAACGAAGGCTCTACCGGAAACACCATCAGCAGTGCTGAGTTGGCTCTGAGTGATAATGACAATCCAGCTGCCAACACCCTTGTCTTCCAGCTGGCGTCCGTGCCTGCCAACGGCACGCTGAAGAAGAGCGGAACTGCGCTCGGCATCAACGACACCTTTACGCAGGACGATATAGCCAATAACCGCATCACCTACGACCATGACGGCTCGGAGACCACGTCCGACAGCTTCAACTTCACTGCTACCGACGGCACGAACAACATCGGCAGCACGGCGTTCAGCATTACCGTCACGCCGCAAAACGATGTCCCGACCATAGGGGCCAACGCTGGCCTGACGGTTGTTCCGGGAACGACGGGAACCATCGACAGCACAAAGCTGTCGGTCACAGACCCGGACAACACGGCGACGGATTTGGTCTACACGGTGGGCACTGCTCCCCTGCACGGCGCGCTCAAGAATAACGGGACGCAGCTCAATGCGGGCGACACGTTCACCCAGGACGACGTCAATAACAACCGGATTGAGTTCACGCATAACGGCGACGCGGCCACTACGGACGAGTTCAAGTTCACCGTCTCGGACGGCGCTGGCGGCTCAATCGCCTCGACCACCTTCAGCATCAACATCAACTGCGTGGCCAGCACTGTTGTCACAGTCACTAACGACAACGGGCCGGGCAGCCTGCGCGAGGCCATACTGACGGCCTGCGCCGGCAACACCATTACCTTTAACCTGGATTCCAGCACGGACGCGGGCTACGACTCCGTGACGGATACCTTTACCATCAAGCTGACTACAGGCGAGCTATCGATTGGCAGGAACCTGACAATCAACGGGCCGGCAAACCAGCGCGTGATTATCAGCGGAAACAACACCGACCCGAACCCGGCCAACCGCAGCCGCGTCTTCAACGTAGCTCCGGGCGCCACGGTCAGCATCTCTAACCTGACCATAGCCAACGGCGAATCGCAGTTCGGTGGCGGTATCTACAACCTGGGCGACCTGACGCTCAATAACGTCACGCTCACGGGCAACAAGGCCGTAACTATCCTGGGAGCCGGCGGCGACGGCGGCGCCATTGACAGCGACGGCGGAACCCTGACCATCAACAACTCGACCATCAGCGGCAACACCGCGGACGGCGGCGGCGGTGGTATACATCACTGCGGAAACTCCACAGGGGTCCTGACCAACGTCACGATCACGGGCAACCGTTCAGACGCGGACGACCTCTCGCCGGGCGAGGGCGGCGGCCTTGAACAGGTGAGCTCAAACCCGCTGACCCTGAAGAATACTATTGTCGCGGGTAACGTGAAGGGGACTGCTGCGCCCGCCGCTAACGACCTGGATGTCTTCGGCCCGGGAGGCATAGACCTCTCGAACAGCAAGAACAACCTGATTGGCGACGCGGCCACTTCCGGCGGCATCACGAATGGCGGAGCCGCCGCTAACATCGTGGGCAACTCGGGCGCTGGCACGATTAACATCAACACGGTGCTTGATGTCACTCTGGCCAACAACGGTGGGCCTACCCGTACGCACAAGCTTCTGCCGGGCAGCCCGGCCATCAATAATGGCAATGACTCGCTTACCAGCGCCACGCTTGACCAGCGCGGCACGGGCTTCAACCGAAAGGTCGGAACCGTTGACATAGGCGCGTACGAGGTGCAGGCGGGTATAGCAGACCGCCTTGCCTTCAACGTGCAGCCGTCGCACACAAACGCGGGCGTTGCCATAGCTCCGGCTGTGACGGTTCGCATACTCGATGTTCTTAACAACCTGACTACGTCCACGGCGAACGTCACGCTCGCCATAGGCAACAACCCGAGCGCCGGGACGCTCTCGGGCACGACCACG
The DNA here is from genome assembly GCA_036389875.1 of Pyrinomonadaceae bacterium. Lineage (GTDB taxonomy): Bacteria > Acidobacteriota > Blastocatellia > Pyrinomonadales > Pyrinomonadaceae > JACVRN01. The sequence goes on along the minus strand of DASVVZ010000327.1, from coordinate 1,931 downwards.
GTCGCAGCCGTCAACGGCACGGCGACCTTCAGCGACCTGTCAATCAACAACATAGGCGTCGGCTACACGCTCGCGGCCAGCAGTACTGGGCTGGCGGGCACGGTTTCCAACGCCTTCAACATCGTCAGCGCATCTGCGGTGTCAGGCACCAAGACCGTTAGCGGCTCTTACGTTATCGGTCAGACCGTCACCTACACGATTACGCTCGGCAACAGCAGCCCCGGCGCGCAGTTGGATAATCCGGGCAACGAGTTCGCGGACACTCTTCCGGCAGGCCTGTTGCTCGTTTCGGCCAGCGCCACGAGCGGCACGCCCGTCGCCACCGTAGCCACGAATACAGTTACCTGGAACGGCGCTATAGCGGGCAATAGCTCTGTCACTATCACCATACAGGCTACTATCAACGCCGGAACTTCGGGACAGACTATCTCGAATCAGGGCACAATCGCCTTCGATGCAGACGGCAACGGCACCAATGAGGCGGCGGGCCTGACGGATGATCCGGGCGTAGCCGGGGTCAATAATCCGACCAGCTTTGTCGTCAACGCCGCGCCGACCATCACGCCTGTAGGCGTCACACGCAAGGCCGGCGACGCGGGCTCCAACTCGACCATTGCCAACGTCAACGACCTTGAAGACGCAGAGAATACTTTAGCCGTCACGGTCAATAACGGCGCGACCGCGACCGTCAACGGCGTCACCGTCAACGGCCTGAGCGTGAGCGCGGCTGGCGTGGTGACGGCGAATGTGGAAGCGGCGTGCGGAGCTACGAGCGCGAGCTTCACGCTGAAGGTGGCGGATAGCGGCGGGCTGAGCAACACTGGCACGCTGAACGTCACGGTCAATCCGAACACGGCGCCTACGCTCAGTTACTCCGCGCAGACCGTTAATGTAGGGGCGTCGCTCAACTTCAATCCGGCAACTGGGCCGAGCGACAGCAACGCCATCAACCCCATCACCGTGCTGAGCACAGGAACCTACACGGGCGGGATTTCGGTCAACAGCTCTACGGGCGCGATTTCCATCACTAACGCAGCGCCCGCGGGCTCGCACACCATCACGATCCGCGCTACGGATGCCTGCGGCGCGACGACTGACGCTCAGTTCACGCTGACCGTGAACAAGCTCAGCCAGACCGTCACGTTTAATCCGTCTCTGCCGAACAGGATGTTTGGCGATGCGGACTTCACTGTGAACGCTACGGCCAGCTCCAACCTCAGCGTGACCTACAGCGCAACCGGGCAGTGTACGGTGAGCGGCAACACTGTGCACCTGACGGGCGCGGGAAATTGCACCGTCACAGCCACGCAGGCCGGCGATGCTACATACAGCCAGGCCAGCACTGAGCAGGCCTTCGCCATCAACAAGGCTTTCACCCATACGGTGATCACCTCTTCGGTCAACCCGTCAGGCCCGGGCCAGAATGTGACCTTTACAGGAACGGTCAACGCTAACGGCGTCACGCCTACCGGCACTCTCCAGTTCAAGGTGGACGGCGTAAACGCGGGCTCGCCGGTCAATCTGGACGCCAACGGTTCTGCGACCTTCTCCACCTCCACGCTGGCGGTAGGTACGCACACCATCAGCGCGGACTACAGCGGCGGTGCGAACTTCGCGGCCAACACGGGCCAGCTGCCGGGCGGCCAGACGGTGAGCATTATGTCGGGCCTCAGCATAAACGACGTTTCGGTGACGGAAGGTAACTCCGGCACCACGAACGCCGTCTTCACGGTCACGCTCTCGCAGTCGAGCGGCGTCGCCGTCACAGTTGACTTCGCCACTGCCGATGGGTCAGGGCCCAACGGGGCGACCATCGCCGACAACGATTACCAGTCGGCCACAGGCACGCTGACGTTCAACGTAGGGGAGACGACTAAGACAATCACTGTCGCGGTCAACGGCGATACCAATAACGAGCCGAACCAGACGTT
>DASVVZ010000326.1:0-13009 GCA_036389875.1 Pyrinomonadaceae bacterium | reverse complement strand
GAATAGAGTTGTCGGCCAGGGAAAGATTGTACAGTTCGGCTTTCAGCATAAAGAAGATGTACAGCTTGACCCTGGGTTCGTGTGCGACTTAGGCGAGGACAATGGGCCCGGTGTAATGTGCCTTGTGGCCCACCCGGCGCGCGTGTGAGTATGGATTCGCAGGCGTGCGCCTGTCAAGATTTATAGCCTTACGGCTCTGTCAACAGGTGAGGCGGTTCGGTTTCGGCGGGCGCGTTAGTCTGAAGCGCCGTAAAGCTCGTTAATCAGGTCTGAATATTTCTCGTCAACTATTCGTCTTTTGACCTTGAGGGTAGGCGTCAGCTCGCCGCCGTCTATGGTGAACTCTTCCGGGAGCAGCGCCACGCGGCGCACTCGCTCGTAGTCTGCAAGCTCTGCCGTCAATTGAATGATTTCGCGCTGGACTATCTTGACGGCGTCGGGCGCGCGGCTCAATTCGGCGTGGGACTTGGGCGGCTCAGACCCGTTCTTCTGCATGGCTTCCTTTAAAGCTTCCCAGTCAGGGACGATCAGCGCGGCGGGCTGCTTGCGGCCCGCCCCTATGACGACCACCTGACTGACAAGCTCGCTCTGCTTGATGAGGCTCTCTACCAGTTGCGGCGCCACGTACTTGCCGTTCGACAGCTTGAAGAGGTCTTTCTTGCGGTCTGTGATGTAAAGATGGCCGCGCTCGTCCATGCGGCCCACGTCGCCGGTTGCGAACCATCCGTCCTTCAGGACTTCGGCCGTCTCTTCCGGCTTGCCGTAATAGCCGCGCATGATGTTCGGCCCGCGCACGACGATTTCGCCGTCCTCCGCAATCTTCACCTCGAGGCCCGGGAAGACAAGGCCCACGGAGCCGACCTGATTATCTTCGGGGCGGTTGGCCGAGACGATACAGGTCTCCGTCATTCCGTAACCCTGAAGGACGGGAATGCCCGCGGCCATAAAGGAGAAGGAGAGCGTGGGCGAAAGCGGCGCTCCGCCCGAAACGAAGAAACGCAGGCGGCCTCCGACGCCCTCGCGCCACTTGGAGAAGACGAGCCGGTCTGCGACCGTCTGCCTGAACTTGAGAGAAAGCGGGACTCTCTGCCGCTTGTCCTTCAATTCCGCGTAGCGCAGTCCCGTCTGCATGGCGTCTTCAAAGACCTTTCGCTTCCAGCCCTTGGCCGACGTGCCGCGCTTGACTATCTTGTGATAGACCTTCTCGAAGAGCCTCGGCACGGCCGTCATAATCGTCGGGCGCACCTCCCGCAGGTGCTCGCCCACCTGGTCGAAGGATGCAGAGTAATGCACGGAGACGCCCGTGTAGCAGAAGACGTAGAAGACCGCGCGCTCGAAGATGTGCGAGAGCGGCAGAACCGAAAGCGCTACGTCAGAAGTATAGATGGGTAGCGAGCCGGCGATTGATAGCACGTTGGAGACGAAGTTATTGTGCGAGAGCATCACGCCCTTTGGCTCGCCCGTCGTACCGGAAGTGTAGATGATGGTCGCCAGGTCATCGAGACCGACCGAGGCCAGCCGTCGCTCGAAGGCTTCGGGCTCTCTTTCGGCCCTCGCGCGTCCGAGCTCTTCAAGTTCGGAAAGCGCGCCGCCCCGCTCGACTCCTTCATGCGCCCCTTCGTCAAAGAAGATGATTCGCTCAAGCTGCTCAAGGCCGTCCAGGCCCGGGCGCGCGTGCTTGAAGACGCGCTTGCCCGAGACGAAGATGAGCCGCGCGCCGGAATCGCCCAGGATGTAGCTCACCTGCTCCACGGCCTGAGTCGTGTAGATGGGGACGTTGACGGCGCCGAGGCTCAGGATTGCAAGGTCAACGATTGACCATTCGGGACGATTCTCGGAAAGCAGACCGACGCGGTCGCCGGGCTTGATGCCTAGCTCAACCAGACCAAGCGCGACCCGTTCGATGCGCGTCAGGAACTCCCCTGCGGAGATGCGCTCCCAACGCCCGTCGCGTTTACGGTTGAGCGCATCCGGCTTCCCGTGCTGTCGCACGCCGGCCAGGCACATCGCCGGAAGAGATTGAAAATTCGAGGAAGGTTCTACCTTTTGACTCATCAAGCGTAATCACCCTTCGCGGCCTTCTCTGCGCGCCTTGAAATACTCGACCGTCCGCTCTAAACCTTCAGGCAAAGCTATGGTCGGCTCCCAGCCGAGCAGCTGCTTTGCGCGTGTAATATCGGGCTTTCTCTGCTGCGGGTCGTCCTGCGGCAGAGCCTGGTGCGTAATCTTCAGCTCGCACCCGGTGGCCTTCGCCACCTCGTCGGCCAGCTCGCGTATGGTAAACTCCCTGGGGTTGCCAAGATTAACCGGGCCATTTATCCCGTCCGTATTCATCAACCGTATCAGGCCTTCTATTAAATCGTCCACGTAACAGAACGAGCGCGTCTGCTCTCCCTGGCCGTAGATGGTCAGCTCCTGGCCTCTGAGCGCCTGCACTATGAAGTTGGAGACCACGCGCCCGTCGTCCTCCAGCATACGAGGCCCGTAGGTATTGAAGATGCGGGCAATCCGTATATCCACGCCGTTCTGCCTGTGATAGTCCATCATCAGGGTTTCCGCAAGACGCTTCCCTTCGTCATAACATGACCTGATCCCTATGCAGTTGACGTGTCCCCAGTAATCTTCGGTCTGCGGGTGGACTTCAGGGTCGCCGTAGACTTCGGAGGTCGAAGCCTGGAGGATGCGTGCGCGCACGCGCTTGGCCAGGCCCAGCATGTTGATGGTGCCCATGACGTTGGTCTTGACGGTCTTGACCGGGTTGTACTGGTAATGAATGGGAGAAGCGGGACAGGCCAGGTTGTAGATTTGGTCTACTTCCAGCAGCACCGGCTCTATCACGTCGTGGCGCAGCAGCTCGAAGTGGTGATTGTCCAGAAGGTGTGTGATGTTCTCGCGCCTGCCCGTAAAGAAGTTGTCCAGACAGATAACGTCGTGGCCCGCGTCGAGCAGCCTCTCGCAAAGGTGCGAGCCAAGGAACCCGGCTCCGCCTGTGACGACTATTCTCATCAATGTCCCTCTTCTTCGGGCAGATTATTAGAACAACGATTGCCGAAATCAACTACTCAGCGAGCGCGCCGCCGGGCTTAAGGGCCAGCGTGCAGCGCGAGACCGAGACCAGTCGCTCTCGCTCGTCCCTTATCTCTATGGCCCAGACGTTCATCTGTCTTCCGACGTAGACGGGACGGGCCTCGGCCACCACTCGTCCTCTGGTCACAGACCGCAGGTGGTTGGCGTTTATCTCAACGCCCACGGGCGTGTAGCGCGTAAGGTCTGTGTTGAGGGCAGCGCCGATTGAGGCGGCCGTCTCGGCCAGCACGACCGAGACGCCGCCGTGCAGCAGCCCCGTGTACTGGTGAACGCGCTCGGTCACGGGCATGGAGAGCACCACGCGGTCTTTCTCGGCAGCCTCGACCGTGATGTCCAGGGTTTCCAGAACGGTCTGCCCTCGCCTGCTTCGCAAAGCTTCCAGCACGCTCATTATAGATTCCGGTCTCGCGCGGGGCCTGCGCTCCTGTGGCTTCAGGCGAGCGGCACGCGCAAGCTCTCCTCCTCCTCTTCGGCTACGTTCTCGGCCGCTTTCGTTTCCCGTCCTGCGTTCCTGCCGGATGCGCGCCAGCCCTGTCCCCCCAGAATCTTTACGTCCGTGAGCCCGGCGCGCTCGAACCAGGCGGCGACCTCCGCGCTGCCGTAGCGGTTCTCAATCGGCGCGGAGAACCGGTCGAACTGATCCGTGTGAAGCACCCGGAAAGAGTATTTGCGATAATGACCGAGCGGGACGCGGTCTGCCAGCTTTTGTGTACTGTCGAAGCGCCCAAGTATACGCGCGGGCGTGACGAAAGCCACCTCAAAACCGGCCGCGAGGACCCAGGAGACTTTCTTCAGAAGCTTGTGCGGCATGCGCGTGGTGATTCGCCGCGCCCCTGTCACGACACCCAGGAGGACGCGTCGCCACGCGGCCTCTCCCTCAAGATTCCAGTAAAGGTAGATGTTCATGAACCCGCCCCTGCGCAGGAGCTTGAGCAGCGAGCGGAACCCCTTTTCCGGGTCGGGCAGATGATGAAGCACGCCCAGGCTGTAGATGAAATCGAAGGAGTCGGGCGGAAAAGGCGGCCGATAAATATCTGCCTGTACGAAGTGCGCGTTCGCGTGAGCGCGGTTGTTGCGCGCCGCGACCTCTATCGCCTGGCTCAAGTCCATCGCAATTACTTCGCGCGCCGTCTTGGACGTGTAGTAGGTGTGGCGGCCCGTGCCGCATCCGGCGTCCAGCACTCGCTTGCCCTTGAAGTCATCCGGCGAGAAGCGCTCGAAGTACCAGCGAAAGTTCTTCTCGTAATCCTCGGGCAGTATCTCGGAGAAAGCCTGCCACTCGTAGCCGAAGCTGCGCGCCGTCTCTCGCTGCTTGGAGAGAGCCTTGTCGGCCTCGCCGCCCGGCTGCGCGTCGCCGGATGCCTGCGGCATTATCTCCGCGGGCAGACGCTTCGCGTACTCGCCATAAAATTCCGGGTGCATCTCCCACAGCATGCTCTGAAGCTCTGCGGGGAGAAGACGCGGGATGCCGCCTATGATTGGATAAGAGGCTCGGCACTCGCACCTGAGCAGGCCGCTTTCGGTCTCGTCCGACGCCGCACCCTGCGCGTCAAAGCTCTCAAGCGAGAGCGCCTTCGCGCACATGGGGCAAACAATCAGCTCTAACAGATTCTTCCTCATCTTTAGGTAACGCGGATTTCCTTTAAGTAACTGTCGGGCTCGCAGCCGAGCTTTGCCCTTGTCCCTGATGACGGCGGCGGCGTCTGCGGCGCTTGTTGTGCCCGCCCTCTTCCACACTGCCGTTGAGGGTGGCGAGCGCCGCGAGCGTCAGAAAGAGCAGCGCGTTGGCCGTCGTGTGCAGCGTGAAATCAAAGAAACTGTGAACGAGCACGGCGAAGCAGCCGACCAGCGCCCCCGTGGCGACGCCCTTTCTGAACGGGTCGTCCGTCTCGCGCCGGGCGAAGCCCTTGCGAAACAGCAGGCCGACGAACGCCAGCCCCAGAATCGCGCCCACCATCCCTGCGTCAGACAGGATTTGCAGGTAATCGTTGTGCGCCTGCTCAAGACGGAACATGCCGTTGCGCGTATCGTAAGGCGTGTAGGCCACGCCGAATGAGCCGAGGCCCGTCCCGATTAACGGATGACTTCGTATTATCTCAAGCGCGCCGCGCCAGAAATGCACGCGCCCCGTGGTGGGGTCTTGAGCATTCACCGTCCCTATAAAACGGCTCAAGACCTCTTCGCCGCCGAAGAAGACCACGGCCGAAAAAATCACGGAAAGCAGAACGAAGGCCAGCCCGGCTCTAATCATCAAAGAGCGCACGCGGCCTCCGCCCTTTTTTTCTCCGCGCGCCTCCTGCCGGCCTAAAGAGAGGCCCGTGATGCTGAAGATAAAGAGCAGCTCCGCGAAGAGGCTTATGATGCCGCCGCGCGAGTTCGTCATCACCAGCGCGACCGCCATGATGCCCGCGGCGAAGATATAGAGCAGCCGTTTCTCGCTCTCAATAGCGCCCGAGAGCAGAAGTCCCACCGTCAGCCCGATCGCCATCTCCATATAAGCAGCGAAGTGATGGCGGTTGATGAAGGGGCCGAAAGCCGTGCTCTGGCCCAATTCCTTTATGCCGTAGATTTTGGTCGGGGAGATGAACGACTGGGTAAGGCCGAAGATGGCCAGCGCGAAGCTGAAGATGATTATAGTATAGGTGACTACGCGCAGGCGGCGCGGGCTGTCTATGAAGACGAGAGCGGCCGCGAAATAGACGAAGAGCGCCAGGAGCTGAACCAGTATGAGCTGCGTCGAATAGGGATCAAGCGAGAGAGTGCGCGCGGCTTCCACCCCGGGCGCGCCTTCGAGCGGCGCGCTTCCCAGAGGCAAAAGCTGTATCAGGCCGAGCAGGCAGATCCCCAGAAGCGGCAACTGTAAGAGATTCCGGCTGAGGCGCAAGGTTTGGCTGCGCCACGCGTCCACGGCCCAGAAGAAGATGATGAGAGCGGCGCTCGCCTGAAAGACGGCGAGCGTCCAGTAATGCACCGTGCCGTAGGCCAGTGTGGAGAGCACGAGCGCCAGGCACAGCATCAGTATGATGAAACGGCTCGCTACCGTGTGCACGAGACGGCTCGCGCCGGAAGCCTTAGCGACAGCGCCCGTTTCACTTACCCGCGCCGGTTGGCCTTGCGCCAGCATCTCTGCCTGCGAGTTGGAGATTGAAGTCGTCATACCAAACAGTGCCGAAGATGGGGCACACGCCGCCCTCTGCGGCACACGTGGCGCGGCTGATGCTGAGGATAATTCCATCCGCGTCAGCCGGAGCCTTAAAATCGACAGAGATCTTCTGCCATTCGCTGTCGCCCGTAGCAGACTGCGCCGACTCCGCTATGCGGCTCTTGTCCACGGGACTCAGGATTTTCACCACGGGCGCGGCGGCGCTCTTCAGGCCGCTGGTGCGGACGTAAAAGCTCAGCCTGTAGCTCGCACCCGGCTCCACCGCGACCAACTGCGAGACGTTAAGCTCCAGAGGCTCGCTCGCGTTGAAGTTTATGCGCAGGCTCAGGCTCCCGTCCTGAGCTTTGCCGGAGTCCAGGGAGGCGCGGGCCTGCGCGCTGCTGGGCACGCTCCAGGCGAAGAGGCCGTTGCCATCCTGCGCGACCGCGCCTTCAAAGCTGCCGTTAGCAACTTTCCCAATCTCGAATCCGGCCTTGTCGTCCGAGAGGTCTCGTAAAAGCGTGAGCGCCTGCCGGTACCGTTTCTCTGTCACCAGAGTGTCCACGAGCAAAGTGCTGGTAGGCTCGAACTCCTTCTTCTGCTCGCGGCTAAAGCCGGACCAGATTTCGAGCGCCTCCGCCAGCCGCTTGCGGCCCAGCAGGTAGCCTATGAACTCGGCGCGCACGGCAGGCGAATCCCCCAGCGCGCGGGCGACCGCGCCGACGTCCCCGTTGTAAACCATCCAGGTATAGTCGAAGATCGCGCCGCGCTTCGACTGGTCTGTTTCCGCGACTCTGCGTAGCTCGGTCAAAGCCTCTTCGTAGCGGGCGCGCCTCAGAAGGAAATTCCCCAGATGCCAGCGCGGCCATGAGTAATACGGAGCAAGCTCGACGGCGCGGCGCAGGGCCTTTTCGCTTTCGGCCATGTTGCCCGCCTGCTCCTCCGCCCTGCCCAGATCCGTCCAGAGACGAAAGTCCCCTGGCGAAAGACTCACCGCTCTTTTGTACTCGCTGATTGCAGATTGCAGGTCGTTTGCGCCGACGCCTCTTTGCAGAACGCTGGCCAGCGCCCAGCGAGCGAGCGGGTCGTCCGGCGCCAGGCGCGAGGCCGTCCGCGCGGCGTCGAGCGCGTTCTCGGAAAGCTGCGGCGCGGCCAGCGCTATCTCGCTCCCCGCATACCATCTGAGCGCACGCCACGAGCAGAAAAGCGCCGCCAGCACTACGACCGCCAACACCGCTCGCACCAGAGCGCCGCCTGCGTCTATGAGCTTTAGTTGGTCGGAAGCCACAATAGGAATTTAAGGCGAATCTAAAAAGAGAATCTAAAAACCGAGCCACTAGTCCTCGTCCAGCTGCTCTATCTTAATCAGCATGCGCTTGAGCGCGACGTTCGACTCGCGGCAGTCGCGTTGAATCTCGCGTATGCGCTCTTTTGAAATCTTCGGGCTAGAGATGAGTATCTCGTCAACGCGCTGCTCGCTGCAAACGCTTCGGAGTGAGCCGTTGCCGCCGAAGACCCTGAGCCCGTGTATGACCTTTCCCTTCTTGTTCGGGTCGTCGTCTATGAAGCCTACGGGCGCGTACTTCAAATCGCGGTTATTGCGCAGCTCCCTGAGCAGAAGCTCGCCCGCGTCGCCCGCGCCGTAAATCAGTATGCGGGAGCCTTCCAGAGATTGCGGCTGAGGCAGCACCTGCCGGAACAGCCTGAAGGCCATGCGGCTTCCCGCCACCATCATCAGCAGTATAATTGCGTCAACGATGAAGACCGTGCGCGACACGCCCTCGAAGCGGAACGCGAAGAGCACCGCCAGCAGGCTTGCCACAGAGCTTATAACCACGGCCTTTGCGAACACCACCAGGTCGCCGACGCTCGTGTAGCGCCAGATGCCTCTATAAACCCCCATCACCAGGAACGTAGCCATCTTGACGAACAGGAGGACCGGCAGCGTGCGAAAGAAGACGATGCGCGCAGTGCTCTCCGACATCGGCCCGAAGCGCAGCACGTACGCCAGATAATAAGAGAGGATGATGAGCACAAGATCGAGCATCACCTCAAAGATTCTGCGCTTGTAGGAGAGGTCAACCAGAAAGGCCGAGAGCGGCTTCTCGCGCGCGGCCTGCACATCCGCCTCGTCGTAAACCTTCACGCCCGACAGATAGACGCCGAGCAGGGTGAGCACAACCGTAAAACCTGAAACGGCTGCGATGCTCAGGTCCGGCTCCATCTGCCTGACCAGGAGCGCCAGCAGGCCCGAGAGGGCCGCGAACCCGTAGAGCATGATGACGGCACGACGCTCGGACATCCCCAGAGCGACCAGCCTGTGCGAAGTATGATCGCGCCCGCCCTGCCTGACGGCGCGGCCCGAGAGCTTACGCATGACGGTCACGAGCGTAGTGTCGAAGATGGGAATGAAGAGGATAAGAATCGGGACGGCCAGCACCGGCAGGAACGAGCGCGAGCGCCCGCCGGAGACGCTCATCAATGCGGTGCTCGCCAGAAAGAAGCCTATGAACATGGAGCCGCAGTCGCCCATAAAGATTGAGGCCGGGTTGGAGTTGTAGGCCAGAAATCCCACGAGCGCGGCCGCGAAGATGGCCAGCATGGAGGCTTCGACGAACTGCCCGTTGGCGATAAAACTCAGCGCCAGGAAGATTGAGGCGATGGCCGCGATGCCGGCCGCCAGCCCGTCCATGTTGTCCAGCAGGTTGATGGCGTTGGTGATGCCTATCAGCCAGAAGATGGTTATCGCAATATTGACGGTGTGCGAGCTTGTCCACGGCAGGCTCAGGCCGTAGTAGATGATGAAGGCCGCGCCCATCACCTGGCCAATCAGTTTCTGATAGGGCTTGGCCTGAAAGATGTCGTCGGCCAGACCTATCAGAAAGAGAAAAGTGCTTGAGCCAATCACGACCCAGCCGTAGGGCGTGTGCTGTATGAAGGCCAGATAAGGGATGATGACCGCGAGCCAGATGCCGACGCCGCCCAGCATGGCCGTGGGCTTCTTGTGCCACCGGTCAATCTTGGGTTTGGCCACCATGCGGACGCGGCGCGCGACCAGGCGCACCAACGGCGTCAGCACGAGCGCCAGAGCAAAAGAGAGGGCTATGGCAGTAATCTGTAGCGTATCGAAAGGCATGGCTTGAAAGATTTCCGGCGAATCTGAAACCCTAGTTGATTGCGCGCGACAAATCAAGCGCTCGGAAAGCGTCCGAAGCTCTTCTCTATAAAGCGCAATCTATGCTTGTGTGGCGGATTTCTGGCCGGTGTTGAAGATGCGTCCCCTGGGGCCGCCCTCCGCTTCGCTGTAATAATTGATGACGGTCTGAAGGATTCCGTCCAGGGCCATGCGCGGGCGGAAGCCTACGAGCGCCTGCACTTTCGAGATGTCGGGCACGCGGCGCGGCATATCTTCGAATCCTTCCTCGTAAGCCTCGTCGTAAGGCACGTAGACTATCTCGGAAGATGAATTTGTCAGCGCTTTGACTCGCTCGGCCAGCTCTATGATGGTCACTTCTTCGCTGGAGCCTATGTTGAAGACCTGCCCGACGGCGCTCTCGTTGTCCATCAGGCGCATCAGCGCCTCCACCACATCTCCCACGTAGCCGAAGCAGCGCGACTGTTTGCCGTCTCCGTAAATCGTGATGGGCCGTCCCGCCATAGCCTGTTTGACGAAGGTCGGGATGACCATGCCGTACTGGCCCGTCTGCCTTGGGCCCACCGTGTTGAAGAGGCGCACCACGACGGTAGGCAGCTTCTTCTCGCGCCAGTAGGCGAGGGCCAGAAACTCGTCAATCGCTTTCGAGCAGGCGTAAGACCAGCGCCCCTTCGTGGTCGCTCCCATCACCAGCTGGCCGTCCTCGCGGAAAGGAACTTCCGTCGAGAGGCCGTAGACTTCGGAAGTCGAAGCGATGAGCACCTTCTTCTTCTTCTTGTTGGCGAGCGAGAGCATGACCTCCGTGCCGTGTACGTTGGTCTCTATAGTCCGCACGGGGCTCTCTACTATGAGCTTGACGCCGACGGCTGCGGCCAGGTGAAAAATCACGTCGCACTGGTCTACGAGTTCGGCCATCACGGGCACGTTGCTGACGGAATCAATCGTGTAGTGAAAGCGGGGCTGCTCCTTCAGGTGCGCGATATTCTGGAAGCTGCCGGTCGAGAGGTCGTCAACGACAAAGACCTCGTCGCCGCGCTCTATGTACGCGTCCGAGAGATGAGAGCCAATGAAGCCCGCTCCGCCCGTAATCAACACTCGCATTCTACTTTTGTCTCCATTCTTAAACTTCCCGGACGATACGCCGAGACGGCTCTCAAGGGATTACAACCCGGAATCCGAAGCACGCAGGTCGCCTTTAGCGGCCAGCTCTTCCTTCGACTCGGCTCCATTCAGAGCGTAGACGGCCGCCTCGCGGGGCTTTCCCTTTCGCAGCAACTCGCCGTAGAGCCCCGTCACATCCTTCAGGAGTCGCTCTTTCGAGTAGCTGGTTTCGACGAAATGCTGGCCGCGCCCGCCCATCTCGCGGCGCAGCTCTTCGTTTTCAATCAGGAATGACATGCCTTCCGCGAAGGCTTCCGCATTGTTCGGTTCCACCAGCACGCCTCGTTCCCGCAAAGTGTAGCCTATGGAGGCGCTCCCGGCTAATACAGAATCATTTTTCTCGCCCAGGAGGTCTATTACGCCGCCGACGCCCGTCGCCACCACCGCCCGCGCGTTCGCCATCGCTTCAATCAGTGTAAGCGGCGTCCCTTCGTTCAGGGAGGTCAGCGCGACCACGTCCAGGGCCGGGTAAAGCCTTTCAAGGTCGTCGCGCGTTCCCATAAAAGCCACGTCGTCTTCAACCCCGAGCCCGCGTGACTCGGCCATGAGCTTATCGCGCAGGTGACCGTCGCCTATGATTATGAACCGGACGCGTCGCCCGTCCTTCTCCACGCCGTACAGCTCCTTGTAGCGCACGACCGCTTTGAGAAAGAGCGTGTGGTTCTTCACTTCGGTCAGGCGGCCCACGATGCCTACGGCCACGTCGCTCTCGCCCAGTGCCAGCTCGTCACGCATCAGTTTACGGCGGCCGGCCCAGCCTGCGAAAGCGGAAGTGTCCAGGCCGAGCGGGATGACCGCAAACTGGCTCGCCCGGCCCACGCCGAACTGTTCGTGAATCTCTCTGTACTGCTGCGGGCTGATGGCGATGATGCGGTCTGTCGCCAAAAAGGCCAGCATCTTTTCTATGGCCAGGAAGAGACGAGTCTTAAGCTGACCGTAGTAGCTGTGAAATATGTGGCCGTGGTAGGTGTGCACGAAGAGGCAGGGCCGCCTACGCCCCAGAAGAGCGCCCGGCGTAAGCCAGCTGTACAGCAGCCCCGCGAGCCTCCCGACCGTCCCTGCCTTGGCGGTGTGCGTATGCACTATGTCCGGCCGCCATTCTAGAAAAAGACGATACAGCTTCCAGACCGTGACCATGTCTTTCGGAGAGATTTCGCGGCTCATCTGCGGGATGACGAGCGGGGAGACACCGCGCTCCGTGGCGAAATAGCTCATGTCGTCTTCGCCGGGCGGAACCCTGCCCGTGACGAGCAGCGTCTTCCATCCCTGCCGCTCCAGGCCCGCGTTGAGCCAGACGACGTGGCGCGCGGGGCCTCCCACGTTGAGCCTGGCGATGATGCGCATCACCTTCGGATAAAGATTGCTTGAGCCGACTTCACTCATCTATCAGTCTTACCTGCACGGCCTGCCGCGTGTGAATGCTTGTGGGGTTGCAGGAGGTCGGAGGACTCCTCCTGTCACTCGCGGCAGTGTGGCTTCTAGGGCCGGTCATTATAGGTCTCGTCCATATTGAAAATCGTGTGCGGGTCGTCCTCGTATCGGATTACGTCCTCCTCTTCAAGCCTGCCCGCCCCCTTGTAAAGCCTGTTGGGGAAGTTGAGCACCAGGCCGGCCGTGTGGCCTATGTTCCGATAGGCATGAACGACGCCCTTCGGAACCAGCACCGACTTCGGGTTGTCTTCGCCCACAAGGAGCGTCATGACGTTGCGATAGGTGTCGGAGCCGCTTCGATTGTCCCACAGGCGCAGCTTAAAATTTGACGGGCCTATGAAGCAGAAGAAGTCTGCCTGGTTCACATGCTCGTGCGGGCCGCGCTGAATATTCGGACGAGACTCAGAGACGTAGGCCATCTGCGGGTAGAACTCTTCACTCATGTCGTCATGCCTGAACAACTCAGCGAGCCAGCCGCGCTCGTCCGGGTGCTTCTGAATATCGTAGACGCCGACGCCCCGTATCACACCCTGCTTAAAGCCTCCGGCCGTCCCGTCAAGCTTCGGCTGCATCTTCCATCTCCATCTTGTTCGCGCCCGTTCTCGCCACCAGATTTGAAGCGTAAAGCAGACTATCAAACGTTCCGGCGTCAGTCCACCAGCCCGACAGCTCCTCCCACGTCATCAGGCCCCGCTCGATGTAGGCGTTGTTCACGTCCGTAATCTCAAGCTCGCCCCTGGCGGAAGGCGCGAGGCCCCGTATGATGTCGAAAACCCCGGCGTCGTACATGTAGACGCCCGTGACCGCATATTCGGATTTAGGGACTTCGGGCTTCTCTTCTATGCGCAGAATCGTGCGGCCATTCATGACGGGTACGCCGAAGCGCTGCGGGTCGGGAACCCTCTTCAGGATAATCTTCGCGCCCTCGCCCTGCTTGCGGTAGGAGCGCACGGCGCGGCAGATGTTGCCTTCGATTATGTTATCGCCAAGGACGACGCAGACGGGCCCTTTGTCCGCGAAGTCTTCGGCCAGGG